>JAZUGD010000276.1:0-9862 GCA_045641025.1 Eubacteriales bacterium | reverse complement strand
AAGCGTTCAATTCCCTTCTTGAAATTTCGGGTGTTATTCTTACAAAGCTTGACGGCGATACCCGAGGCGGAGCCGCGCTTTCCGTAAGATATATAACCGGTAAACCCATTAAGTTCGTCGGTATCGGTGAAAAGCTCGATCAGATAGAACCCTTCTACCCCGACAGAATGGCATCGAGAATACTCGGTATGGGTGACGTGCTTACTCTTATTGAGAAGGCACAGCAGACGTTCGACGAGAAAAAAGCCGAAGAGCTTGAAAAGAAACTCAAGGAATCCTCATTCACACTCTCCGATTATCTTGAACAGATGCAGCAGATGAAGAACATGGGCTCTATGGAACAGCTGCTCGGTATGCTACCGGGAGTTAAGCCGGGTGCTCTTAAGGATGCCAAGGTCGATGAGAGTGCTCTCGGGAGAATGGAAGCGATAATTCTTTCAATGACCGAGAAAGAAAGAGTCCATCCCGATGTTATCAACGCATCCAGAAGAAAGCGTATCGCAGCCGGAAGCGGTACCTCGGTTGAAGAAGTAAACCGACTCCTGAGACAGTTTGAGCAGGTCAACAAGATGATGAAACAGTTTACCGGCGGTTTCGGTATACGTAAAGGCAAAAAGATGAAAATACCGTTCAATTTTTGACGGGTTTTTATAAAAACAAAAAACATTTTTTGGAGGATAAGAAAAATGGCAGTAAAAATCAGACTCAGAAGAATGGGCCAGAAGAAGGCTCCCTTCTACCGTGTGGTAGTAGCAGATTCCCGCTCTCCCCGTGACGGTCGCTTCATCGAGGAAGTAGGTACCTACAATCCCATGACTAACCCTTCCGAAATCAAACTTGACATGGAAAAGGTTAACGAGTGGATCAAGAACGGTGCTCAGCCCACCGATACCGTAAAGACTCTTATTTCGAAGGTCTCTGAATAATCCCGGAGGCTTGCGAAACATGGTCGATATCAGCCGACTGCTTGAAAACATGGTACGCGCCATCGTTGAGCATCCGGATGAAGTTTCGGTGACAAGTGAAGACCACGGTGATGAAACCGTTTACACTCTTCATGTCTCGGAAGACGACATGGGTATGGTCATCGGAAAGCACGGAAATATCGCCCGTGCCATCCGTACTGTGACAAAGGCCGCTGCCAGAAGCGCGGACAAAAAGATTTCCGTAGAAATCAAATAAGATAAAGTGTGTTACCCAGGTAACACACTTTTCTTTTGTATCTTTCGCAGTCATAACGATAATAATAACCAAAAAGGAGAATTGTTATGACAAGAAAGAAAATCGGCATTATCGGCATGGGAAACGTGGGCGCTTCAATAGCATATACCCTTACGTGCGAATCGTTGTTTTCGGAAATGGTGCTAATTGACGTAAATACCGAAAAGGCACACGGAGAGGCGCTTGATCTCAGGCACTGTCTTCCCTTCATCGAGCCCATGAAAATATACGACGGTAATTACAATGATTTGCGTGATGCGTTTATTACGGTTATTGCCGCAGGAGTTAATCAGAAGGAAGGCGAAACGAGACTTGAGCTTGTGCGCAAAAACACGAAAATAATCGAAAGCATTACAAAGGAAATCTCACGGGTAAACAAGGACTGTATAATTCTCGTGGTAACAAACCCCGTGGATATACTGACCTATACTGCACTTAAAGCATCGGGATTTGATAAAACAAAGGTTATCGGCAGCGGTACGGTACTCGACAGTGCCAGACTCAAATATTTACTGGGTGAGAAACTTAAGGTCGATAGCAGAAACGTGCATTCTTTTATTATCGGTGAGCACGGAGACTCGGAACTGGCAGTCTGGAGCAGCGCAAACGTATCGGGTATAAATCTTAACGAGTATCCTGATATTGAAAAATACAAAGGTGAATTCGGGTCTGTTTATGAATACGTGAAAAACAGCGCTTACGAGATAATTAAATGTAAAGGCGCAACTTACTACGCTATTGCACAGTCTACCGCGAGAATCATTCGGGCAATTGTTAATAATCAGAATGCCGTACTTCCAGTCTCGACTTTTGTTGAAGATCATTACGGGCTCGACGGGCTTTGTATAAGTGTACCTGCGGTTATAGGAGAATCAGGCGTTATAAAGGTACTTGATATTTCGCTTGACGAAAATGAAAAAGAAAACCTTAAAAAATCAGCCTGCGCACTGAAAGCTATAATAAACGAAACGGAATACCAAAGCGTATAAACGGCATATAATGCCGTTACATAACGTTTACAAATTATAATTGATTTTATATGAGATTTGTGGTAAAATATAACTTGAAAAAGGAGGTGTGACTCATGAAAAAAGCTTATCTTATCGTAAATCCTCATGCGGGAAAAATGCGTTCCCGTTCGGGTATGTTTACGATTATAGATACGTTATGCGCATCAGGGTATGAAGTAACTTCGCAGACAACACAGTATCAAGGTCACGCCAAAGAGCTTTCCGCTTCAGCCGTAAGAAACGATTACGATCTTGTGGTTTGCTGCGGTGGTGACGGCACTCTCAATGAGACGCTTGACGGTATTATGAGTACGGGGAAAAACATCTGCGTAGGGTATATTCCCTGCGGAAGTACCAATGATTTCGCAACGAGTCTCGGTATTTCTCTTAATATAAAAACCGCTATCGGTAATATTGTGAAAAATGACCCGGTTGTGCTTGATCTCGGACGCTTTAATAACAGATATTTCTCGTATATTGCTTCATTCGGTGCCTTTACCTCAACGTCATACAGTACTTCACAGGAAGTAAAGAACGCACTCGGATATCTCGCATACGTGCTTCAGGGTGTGAAGGACATTGCGGGTATGCAGAAATATTCCCTTAAGTTTACCTGCGACGAGTACACGGAGAGCGGTGAGTACATATTCGGCTCCGTGAGCAATTCCACCTCCGTGGGCGGACTCGTAAAACTTTCATCCGATCTTGTAGACATGACCGACGGTATATTCGAGGTGCTGCTCGTACGCTTCCCCAAGGACCTTGTTGACCTTACCAAAATCGTAAACGGTATTATCGCAAAGGATTTCAGCTCCGATATGTTTACGTTTGTAAAAACGTCAAAGGCTGTATTTGATATGGAAGAAGCGATTCCGTGGACGCTTGACGGTGAATACGAGCACGGCGGTACTCACGTGGAAATTGTCAACTGTCCCGGAAAACTGATACTTAAAAAATAATAAAATACCGGAAAAGCAGAACTTTTCCGGTATTTTTATTTTATTCTTTCATATGATATCCTGAAATTATATGAAAGGTGAAATTTATGTCAAAATTAATAAGGGTGTCATCGGTAATAATTATTATGCTGTTTCTTTCACTCGTCGTATTTGCGGACAACTCCGACGATGTTTGTCTCACTCCCGGACTGAGAGTAATTTCATATAATAAAACCATCAGGACGACGAGGGAAATATCGCTTGAAGAACTGACCGATAAAGCCGGATGTGCTGCAGGAGAAATAAAGGTAATTACTCTTCCCTCTCCCGAAGACGGAACGTTAACGGTATCGGGAGTACCCGTGAGCATAAACGACGTAATTACGGTTACCGGCGATACCGTACTGAGATATTCTTCTAATAACGGAAAAACTGTAGCATATGACTTTGAAACGGATTGCGGGTACGTATTTTGCTGTACGGTAAATGCCGGGAATGATGATAACAACAACCCTCCCGAAGGTTCGTTGACAAAAAAGAAGATTTATACCGTTACCGATAAATCCGTTAACGTAAACCTGCCGGGATATGATTCCGACGGTGACGGCTTGTATTTCGAAATCGAAGCATATCCGAAAAACGGTGTGCTTGACGGTTCCGGCAAAACGTGTGTATATACTCCTTTTGACGGATACGTGGGAAGCGACTCGTTCAAGTACAGAGTTTTCGATGAATCAGGCAGCGTCTCCGACATAATTGAAGTCAGTATTTCGGTGAAAAACGAAATTCTTACTCTTGAAGATACAAGCTTATCATCACATGCTTATGCCGCCGAGCAGGTCGTAAAAGACGGTATTATGAAAGTTTCAGGAAATAGGTTTGAGCCGGAGAAAGAAATCTCAAAAATCGATTTTCTGGTGTCTTTCATGAAAACCGTTGGGGTGAACGAAGTAATTCCTTGTTTTGATACGGTATTTGATGACGATACCGAGCTTTCAGATGAGGAGAGGGGGTATCTTTCCCTTGCTTTCGGTAAAAACACAATTAAAGGAGAAGTGGAAAACGGAAAATTCGTATGGAAACCAAGCGAAACAATTACGGCATCGGAGGCGGCTGATATAATCAATACGGTAATGGGTCTTTACTGCGACGATACCGTATATACTTCAGCTGAAGGATATAAACCCGATAATTTCAGCATTCTTGAAAAGTACTGTATAATCGACGAATTCGAAACACCGCGCGACGTATCGCTTTCAAGGGAATGTGCAGCGGAAATTCTGTTTCAAATTTACGAGTTAGTTGCATAAATCAAGAAATGAGCGGAACAATAGTATCGGACCCGTTAAAAACTATCGGAAGGTGATATGTATGTCAAACCAGAATAAGAACAACGGTTCATGTCAGCAGAACCAGAACAAGGAAAGTCAGAATCAGAATCAAGACAAAAACAAGCAGAATCAGAGCAAGAATAAGAATGAACAGAACAAGGCTGACTGAATGAAACGAGAAAATACCCGGTTTAACAACCGGGTATTTTCTTTTATACGCACCTTGAATATTTACGCCGATTATGATAAAATAAAAAGGTAATATTTTTCGGGAGAATTTCTTGATGACAGACAGTATATACTTACAGCTTAAGAGACGGTTATTTGATAAATACTACTCTTTTTTAAACGAAATGCAGAGAAAATCCGTTTACACCGTAAACGGTCCCCTGCTTATTCTTGCGGGCGCAGGCAGCGGAAAAACAACCGTTCTCGTTAACAGAATAACACATATTCTCAGATACGGAAACGCTTATAATTCCGATTACGTTCCCGAAAACGCCGAAGCGGAAATCGCCGTAATGAACGATGCCGACAAGCTCTCACGTGAAGAACTCGGGGATTTTCTCGAACATTTTGCTGTAGATGTTCCTCCCGCATGGTCGGTTGTTGCAATTACTTTTACAAATAAAGCCGCTAATGAAATCAAGGCAAGACTTGCTTCTGCTCTCGGTGAAGACAGTACCGCCGCACGTGATATATGTGCGGGTACTTTCCATTCTGTATGTCTCAGACTGCTTCGTGTATACGGAGAGGCAGCGGGTATACCCAAAGACCCCGGTATCTGCGATACGGATGATGCGAAAAAGCTTATTACCGACTGTATGAAGAAGCTTAACGTTGACCCGCAGAACCTACCCGTTAAAGGTGTCATGAACGCCATAAGCTGTGCCAAGGACAAGCTTATCGGCCCGGACGAATATGCAAAATCAACCGGCGGTGATTATAAAACCGGACTTATATCTAAGATATACTCCATGTATGACGCACGTCTCAAGGAATCGAATCTGCTTGATTTTGACGATATTATCATGACCACCGTCAAGATGCTTCAGAATAGCACGGAGGTCAGAGAAAAACTGCAGAAGCGTTTCAGATACGTGTGCGTGGACGAGTTCCAGGATACGAACGCGGCACAGCTTGAACTGACAAAGCTCCTTTCGGGTGGATATAACAACGTTATGGTTGTGGGCGATGATGACCAGAGCATTTACAAATTCCGCGGTGCGACTATTGAGAACATCCTTCAGTTCGACAGTATGTTCCGTGACGTAAAGGTTATAAAGCTTGAACAGAACTACCGTTCCACAAAGACGATTCTTGATGCCGCAAACGGAGTAATATCCAAAAACGAAGGACGTCGCGGCAAGAATCTGTGGTGTGACGGTGATAAGGGTGATCCCATTAGAATCGTCAAGCTTGAAACGCAGATGGATGAAGCACGGTTCATATGCGACAGCGTCACTGAAATGAGAAGAACCGATAATCTCTCATTTAAAGATTTTGCCGTGCTTTACAGAACGAACTCACAGTCACGCGCCCTTGAGCAGGCTATGGCAAAGGGAGGCATTCCCTACCGTCTGCTCGGCGGTCAGCGTTTCTTCGACCGTATGGAAATACGGGATATGATTGCATATCTTGCCGTAATAAATAACCCTCTCGATACTGTACACCTTCGCAGAATTATCAATACGCCGAAGCGAGGCATCGGAGACGCTTCAATTGAAAAGGCGGAAATGATAGCGTCTACAGAAGGCATTTCGATGCTTGAGCTTATGAGATCTGCCTCAAGGTACCCTGCACTGACCTCAGCTGCAGGAAAAATGCAGAAGTTCGTTGAGATGATAGATTCTCTCAGAGAATCTGCATTCGAAATGCTTCCTTCGGCTCTTATAAAGAAAGTTTCCGAAGTTACCGGATATATCGATATGCTCGTAAAAGCCGGGCCTTCCGAAAGCGACAGAATCGATAATATCGGAGAACTTGTATCAACCGCAAGTACATACGAGGAAACAACGGATACCCCTTCCCTTTCCGAATTTCTCGAGGACGTTGCTCTCGTTTCCGACGTTGATAAATACGACGAGAACGCCGATGCAGTCGTGCTGATGACTATTCACAGCGCAAAGGGACTTGAATTCCCCGTCGTTTTCCTGCCGGGAATGGAAGACCAGATATTCCCGGGATACCAGTCTATCGGCAGTGACGAGGACATTGAAGAGGAACGCAGACTTGCATACGTTGCAATAACCCGTGCCAAAAAGAAGCTTATTATGCTTCATACGCACGAGAGAATGCTCAACGGAAGCACACAGTATAACGAACTTTCGCGTTTTGCGGGCGAAATACCGCCGTGGCTCGTACGTCACGAGGATAAGACCGCACTTCGCTCGTCGGCGGTATCTTCTTACTCTTCAAAATATCAGGGCTTTAAGAGCGCTTCACAGGGCTCCTACGGCACTCCGAAATATTCCGGTACTTCAGCAAAGACACCGTCTGCAAGAAAATCCGGCAGTATTTATTCGAGTGCTTCATCTGCCAAACCCAAAACGGCACCCGCAATTGAAACGATGAAGGCGGGAGACAGAGTGCGCCATTCAACGTTCGGCGCAGGTACCGTGTTATCGGCAAAGCCGATGGGTTCGGATATTCTCTATGAAATCAATTTTGATATCGTCGGAGAAAAGAAACTGATGGGTAATTATGCCCGCCTTACACGCGAACAAGATGA
The DNA here is from genome assembly GCA_045641025.1 of Eubacteriales bacterium. Classification (GTDB taxonomy): domain Bacteria; phylum Bacillota; class Clostridia; order Oscillospirales; family CAG-272; genus UMGS1312. The sequence continues at coordinate 2,631 of JAZUGD010000276.1, read as the reverse complement.
TTGACAAAATCACCTTTATGAGTTAAAATAATAAAAGATTATTTTTCAGGGAGATTATAAATGAAAAACGATAAAATGGTCGATTCCATTACCTCAATGGATGAGGATTTTGCCAAGTGGTATACCGATATCTGCACCAAAGCGGATCTTGTGGGATATTCAAGCGTAAAAGGCTGCATGATAATCAGACCTTACGGCTATGCTATATGGGAACTGATTCAGGCGAATCTTGACAAGCGCTTCAAGGAGCTAGGACACGAGAACGTATATATGCCCATGTTCATTCCCGAGTCTCTTCTCAATAAAGAAAAGGATCACGTTCAGGGCTTTGCTCCCGAAGTAGCATGGGTTACCCACGGCGGTGAGGAAGAGCTTACAGAGCGTCTTTGCGTACGTCCTACCTCGGAGACTCTGTTCTGCGAGCATTATAAAGACATAATACGTTCCTACCGTGACCTGCCCAAGCTTTATAATCAGTGGTGCAGCGTCGTGCGTTGGGAAAAGACCACCCGCCCCTTCCTCCGTTCTAGAGAATTTCTGTGGCAGGAAGGTCATACGATGCACGCCACCGCAGAGGAAGCAGTTGCTGAAACCGTACAGATGCTCAACGTATACGCAGACTTCCACGAGCATGACCTTGCCATCCCCGTCATAAAGGGTGCCAAGACTCCTTCCGATAAGTTTGCAGGCGCCGAAGATACATATGCAATCGAGGCACTTATGCACGACGGTAAGGCACTTCAGGCGGCAACCTCTCACTATTTCGGTGACGGTTTCGCAAAAGCATTCGATATTACTTATACAGACAAAGAAAATAAGCTCGTACATCCCTTCCAGACTTCCTGGGGCAGCACGACCCGTATGATCGGTGCTATTATAATGACTCACGGCGATGATAACGGTCTCGTTCTGCCGCCTGCAGTCGCACCTATACAGATTGCAATTGTTCCCGTATCTCAGCACAAGGAAGGCGTTCTCGAAGCTGCAACGGAAATCCGTGACAGACTCTCAAAGAACTTCAGAGTAAAGCTTGACGATTCCGACAACAGCCCCGGATGGAAGTTCTCCGAATACGAGATGAAGGGTGTACCGCTCCGTATTGAAATCGGTCCGCGTGATATTGAATCCGGTCAGTGTGTCATGGTTACCCGTCACAACAGAGAAAAGGTGTTCGTACCGCTTGACAAGCTCGAAGAAATCGCCGCAGAGAGACTCGAGGCTGTAAGAAACGGAATGTTTGAAAAGGCTCTTGCGAACAGAGACAGACGTTCCTACGACTGCAAGACCATTGATGAAGTCAATGCTGCTCTCGCCGAAGGCGGCGACGGATTCGTATTCGGTATGTGGTGCGGTGACGAGGCTTGTGAAGACAAAATCAAGGAGCTTACCGGCGTAGGCTCAAGATGTATTCCTTTTGAACAGCGCCATATTTCCGACACCTGCATCTGCTGCGGTAAGAAGGCAGACAAGATGGTCTGCTTCGGTAAGGCTTATTAATTAAACTATTATTCAGATAACGGAGGAGAGGGATGAAAGAATATTCTGTATCGCTTAAAGAGCGGCTTTCAAAACTCGACTTCGTTATTGTTTTCTGCGCACTCGGAATGAATCTTCTGAGTCTCGTGGTTCTGTACGGCGGCGCCGACAGCTGGGGAATGAAGCGATTCGTCGTGCAGCTATGCGCTTCCCTCCTCGGAATTGCCATAATGCTCGTGCTTACGTACGTGGACTACGATATGATAATCAAGAGGTTGACTTTACCGCTGTTTATTATATCGGTTCTTCTTATGGGTTTCGTTCTTGTCTTCGGTAAAGACAACGGAATGGGCAATAAAAACTGGATAGAAATTCCCGGGGTGGGAATTGATATGCAGCCGTCCGAGTTTGTTAAAATATTATTTATTCTGACCTTTGCAAGCCATATTAACCTTGTAAAAAAGAAAATAAATAATATTACGAGCGTTCTGGGACTTCTTATTCACGCCGGAATTATTATGGGTCTCGTTCTTATGACCGGTGACCTCGGTTCCACCCTCGTATTTGCCGCGGTGGTGATTGCAATGCTGTTCTGTTCCGGACTTTCGGGCTGGTACTTTCTCGGAGGATTCGGCTTTGTGGCGGCACTTTCTCCCCTTCTTTGGTCAAAGATGAAGCCTTATCAGCAGGACAGAATCATCTACGGATTCTCCCCCGAGCTTGACCCGCTTGACAAAGGCTTTCAGCCTCTACTGAGCCGCTCGTCTATAGCGGCGGGAGGACTTTTCGGTGCAGGTCTCTTCGGCGGAAGCGTATATACCAAACTTCCCGCAAAACAGTCGGATTTCATATTCGCGGTTCTTTGCGAAAAGCTCGGATTCCTCGGCGGGCTCTGTTACATTCTTCTAATGTCTGTGATGATTATCAGGCTTCTGATAATAGCACGACGTGCAAGAAAAGATTACGGCGCGCTGATATGTATAGGAGTATGTGCCATATTCTTTGCACAAACACTTGAAAACATAGGCATGTGCCTTGCAATGCTGCCTGTTGTGGGAATAACTCTTCCCTTCTGCAGCTACGGAGGTTCATCAATGCTTGCATCGTATATTTGCCTTGGTTTTGTTTTGAGCGTAGCATCACACAATAAAAAAT
>JAZUGD010000275.1:0-2010 GCA_045641025.1 Eubacteriales bacterium | reverse complement strand
CCTTGGCTCACAGAACGACATGGCTACGATCCGACTTATTTTCTCATTCCCTCGCCTACCGGCGCGTACATCTGCGACAACTGCGTGGACGCGTGCAACGAGCTGATTGAGGAAAACCTTCACTCCGAGGGTGCACCGTCGTCCTTTGACCGCGACAAGATACTGCCGCCCGCCGAGATAAAGGCGATTCTCGACCAGTACGTCATCGGTCAGGACAAGGCGAAAACCGTTCTCTCCGTAGCAGTTTACAACCATTACAAGAGAATACTGCACAACGATTCCGTAAAGAGCGGCAAGGGCAAGAAAAAAGAAGAAGAAAACGCCGCTCCCGAGGTCGAGCTTCAGAAGTCAAACGTGCTTCTTATAGGACCTACCGGTGTCGGCAAGACTTATCTTGCACAGACGCTTGCAAAGGCTGTCGGCGTTCCCTTTGCCATAGCCGATGCGACGACGCTCACCGAGGCAGGCTACGTCGGCGAGGACGTTGAGAATATTCTGCTCCGTCTGATTCAGGCTGCCGATTACGACGTCGACCTTGCCGAGCACGGTATCATATACATCGACGAGATAGACAAGATTTCGAGAAGAAGCGAGAACCGCTCCATTACCCGTGACGTATCGGGTGAGGGCGTACAGCAGGCGCTGCTGAAGATACTCGAGGGTACGGTTGCAAACGTTCCCCCGCAGGGCGGACGCAAGCATCCGAACCAGGATTTCATACAGATAAACACCGAAAACATCCTCTTCATCTGCGGCGGCGCGTTTGACACGCTCGACAAGCTGATTGAGGAAAGACAGGGCTCGTCCGTCATCGGCTTCGGCGGAGACGTGAAGACGAAGGCACAGAGAGAAACGAAAAATTTCTTTGCGGACGTTACCCCGCACGACATAGTCAAGTTCGGTCTTATTCCCGAGCTTGTCGGTCGTCTTCCCGTTCTTGTGGGACTTGAAGGGCTCGACACGGATGCACTCGTCCGCATACTGAAGGAGCCGAAAAACTCGCTCGTGCGTCAGTACACCAAGCTTCCCGAGCTTGACGGCGTTGAGCTCGTATTCGAGGAGGATGCGCTCCGTCACGTTGCCGAAAAGGCAATCGAGCGTCACACCGGTGCGAGAGGTCTGCGCTCCATCATCGAGGAGACGATGACGTCGATCATGTTCGATATTCCCTCTCATCCCGAGATAAAGAAGGTCACGGTCACGAAGGCTGCGGTTGAGGGAAAAGAGCCTCCGAGAACCGAATAAAGACAAACGCAAAAAGAAAACCGCTTATTTTATGCAGATGCATAAAATAAGCGGTTTTTCAGTTGTTTTTGAAGAACTGGTAGTAAACACACGGTATCATGCCGTTGTAAAGCTTACGCTTTTTATCGGCACGGCGGCCGTAGAGCGTTTCAAACCGCTCGTTCTGCGTTATCACGTATATCTGCCAGCGGTCAAGCGAGCGGAAATGCTCTCCCATTTGCCGGTAAAGCTCCTCCGCCTCGGCTACCGTCATGAGTCTCTCACCGTACGGCGGGTTCGTCACTATCGTGCCGCGTCTGCCCTCCGTGGTTATGGTGAGCGCGTCGCACGGATAAACCTTGACGCTCTCCGATACTCCCGCGCGCTTTGCGGATTCTCTTGCGATACGCACGCATTCGGGATTTATATCGGTTGCTCTCGCCTCAAAGCCGCACTCGCTTGCGGGAAGTTCTGCCGCTATTGCCGCCTCTCTTGCCTCATCCCACAAGTTTTCGGGAATCAGCCCGAGCCCTTCTCCCGAGAAATGCCGTCTTGCTCCGGGGCAGATACCCCGCATCATGAGCGCCGCCTCTATCGCTATCGTGCCGGAGCCGCACATCGGGTCCCAGAAGAGCACGTCCTCGCGCGGGCGGGCAAGCTTTGCGATTGCCGCGGCGAGCGTCTCGCGCAGGGGTGCGGCTACGCTTTCGGGTCTGTACCCTCTTTTGTGGAGCGGCGTTCCCGTCACGTCTATCATGAGCGACGCACGGTCCTTGAAGATGAAGA
>JAZUGD010000274.1:0-2098 GCA_045641025.1 Eubacteriales bacterium | reverse complement strand
ATTATCCCGAGCTCTTCGGGGGTGTATAGCTCAAGCTTAAGCAGCACACCGAAACGGTCGCGGCGCGGAGTGGAAAGCTGACCGGCTCTCGTGGTCGCACCTATGAGAGTGAACGGCGGGAGCGGCAGGCGTATGCTTCGTGCCGCTGGACCCTTACCGATGATTATATCGAGAGAGTGGTCTTCCATTGCGGGGTAGAGAATCTCCTCAATGGAACGTGAGAGACGGTGTATCTCGTCGATGAACAGCACGTCGCCCTCCGACATGTTTGTGAGAAGTGCCGCAAGGTCGCCCTGCTTTTCGATTGCGGGACCCGAAGTGACTCGGAAATTCACTCCCATCTCCGCGGCGATGATTCCCGCAAGAGTGGTTTTACCGAGACCGGGAGGACCGTACAGCAGCACGTGGTCGAGCGATTCGCCTCTGTTCTTTGCCGCTTCTATGTAAATTTTGATGGTTTCCTTGACTTTCTCCTGACCGATGTATTCGTCAAGCTCACCGGGACGGAGGTTTATTTCCTGCTCGGAGTCCTCTCCCGACGAAACCGGGTCGAGCATTCTCGGGTCGGTGTAACCGTTATCGAAAAAATTATCCATATTGTTCCCCCTTAGTTAGCGTCCGAGTCTGCCGAGTGCGAAGCGTATCAGGGCTTCCGTGCCCGTGATACCACCCGCCTTGCCGAGAACGGCTGCGATTTCCTGACGCGAGTATCCGAGGACTGCAAGCGCTTCCGCGGCGTCCTTCATATCTTCGGCGGATGCGGCGGGAGCGGATACGGTGTCGTCTCCCGCGGCCTCACCCGAGCCGACGGAGGGATAAAGCTTCGCCATCTTGTCACGGAGCTCGAGTATGACTCTTGCGGCGGTTTTTGCACCGATGCCGGGAGCGCGGGAAATCATTTTTGCATCGTCTGCGGCAATGGCTGACGCAAGCTTTGCGGGCTCCATTACCGAAAGGATGGAGATTGCCGCCTTCGGTCCGACGCCGGAAACGGTAATGAGCAGCTTGAAAGCCGTCAGCTCCTCCTCGTCGGCAAATCCGTAAAGCTCAACGCCGTCCTCTCTGACGGCAAGATAAGTAAATACGCGAACGTTTACACCGCCGCCGGGGTTCGGGGCGGGGAAGCGCGACATGGCAGTCGCGGTGGCGCTTACGTGGTAGCCTACCCCTCCGCAGTCGATTACGGCGGTGGATTCAATCGGATCCGTGTAAAGCAGGTCACCCGTGAGACAGTAAATCATATACGCATTACCTCCGTATAGTTTAACATCTTATTATATTTCATTATATCATAAAACCAAATGCGTAAGCATTTGTGAGAGGCGAAGCCTCGGTAATATGCCTTATGGCATATTACGTTTTAGTCATCAATAGCCACTCAGCCGTCAAATCATTGCAACTCAATGATTTGGTAACGGTGTGGGGATATTATATCATGTTTTTCGCAAGACTTCAATATAAAAAGCTCAACTGCTTTCCATCAGTTCCGATATTGTCACGAATCTGTAATCTTTTTCGAGAAGCACGGGCAGAATCATCTCAAGTGCCTCGGGAGTCGGAGAGGCTCCGCCTATATAGTCGTGCATCAGTATTATGTCACCGGGCTTTACGTTTTCGGTTACGTTTTTGTAAATCGCACTTGCGGGAGTATGCGCCCAGTCACGCGTATCAACGTTCCAAAGTACGACGCCGTAGCCGAGACGGCGCGCCGCTTCAATAGTGTTTTGGCTGATTATACCTCCGGGCGGACGGAGATAGCGTGCTCTGACTCCGGCGGCGTCGAGAATTGCACGTTCCGTTTTTGTGATTTCTTCCGATATACGGTCAATACCGATGTTCTTAAGGTATTCGTGGTCGTAGGTATGATTGGCGATTTCATGTCCCCGCGCGGCGCATTCCCGCACGATATCGGGGTACGCCGCCGCATTCTCACCGACTGTGAAAAAAGTGGCGTGAACTCCGTATTTATCGAGAATATCGAGTATTTGCCGCGTATAAGTCGGGTGCGGTCCGTCGTCGAACGTAAGGGCGATTTTTCGCGAAGAGTTAGCGTGACAGCGGATAACGGAATCAAGTCGGAGGCCAAGCGGTCTTAGGA
>JAZUGD010000273.1:0-9024 GCA_045641025.1 Eubacteriales bacterium | reverse complement strand
TTATTTTTATTGGAAAAGTTTGTGCACAGACGGAAGCGAGTGAGGAACGTATGGGGGACTACTCATCCACCGCTACCGCGGTCCCCCTTCCCTGGCAAGGGAAGGCTTTAGTTTGCATAATCTTAAAATAAACCGATAAACATAAAGTGCAGTCAATTCCGAATTCCGAATTCCGCATTCCGAATTCCGAATTTCTCTATTGCCGAATGCTTCTTGAATTTGCGTCCGGTTCGGTGTATAATATACCCGAGGTGATTTATACGGACAGCGAAAAAAGCAGAGTCGTTCTCGGCGCGGGGGCGCTTGAAGCGCCGCTTCCGGTCACGCTTGTGACTTGCACAAACGGCCGCGAGACGAACGCGTTTACGGTTGCATGGACGGGCATCATATCAACGAAGCCGCCCATGACGTACATCTCCGTAAGACCGACGAGACACTCTTACCATATAATCAGAGAAAGCGGCGAGTTCGTCATCAACGCGGTCGACGCGGACACGGTGCGCACCGCGGACGCGTGCGGCACGTACACCGGCAAGGTGTGTGACAAGTTTGCCCGCTACGGGCTCACAACCGTGCCGTCGGAGTACGTTTCCTGCCCTACTCTTGCGGAGAGTCCCATCTCTCTTGAGTGCAGAGTCGAGAAGATTCTGCCGCTCGGCTCACATCACATGTTTATCGCAAGAATACTCGGCGTAACGGTACGGAGCGACCTCGCGGGCGAGAGCGGCAGAATCCGTCTTGACCGTGCACGGCTCGCCGCGTTTGCGCACGGTGAATATTTCGAGCTCGGGAAGTCTCTCGGTCGGTTCGGCTTCTCGGTGGCAAATAAAAAACACAGAACCGGGAAAGGAAAGAAGACGAAATGAGAGTCCTTATCTGTTCCGTAACGGCGGGTGAGGGTCACAACTCGACGGCAAAGGCGCTCAAAAAAGAGTTTGAGGCAAACGGTCACGTCTGCGACATACTCGACACTTACAAATACGCCGCGCCCGCGCTCGGCAAGATTATTGCCGAGGGTTACCTTTTCGTATCGGACAAGGTTCAGCCCGCGTTTCAGGCGGCGTACAGAATGGCGGAAAAGCGTCACGGCGGCACCGGTGAGGCATCGGCGGCACGCTCGCTCATACGTCAGTTTGCCGACGAAATAGGCGAATATATCGCCGACTGGGGTGCCGACGTGGTTCTCTTCACTCACGTATTCGCGGGAATGGCGCTTGACATTCTCAAGGAGAGAGGTAAGCTGCCGCAGAAGACCGTCGGTATTCTTACCGACTACACGATACACCCATACTGGGAGGACTGCCGTCTCTGCGACAAGCTGATTATACCGAGCGAGGGGCTTGCGTACGAGGCGATAATCAAAGGCTTTGACCCCGGCGATATCATTCCGCTCGGTATTCCGATTGACGAAAAATTCTCGCTTACGCGCCCCAAGGCGGAGGCAAGGCTTGAATACTCACTTGACCCCGATGCGTTCACGGTGCTCGTGATGGGCGGCAGCATGGGTCACGGCAAAATCGTTACAACCGTAAAGAAGCTCGACTCGCTCAACGCTCCCGCACCGCTCCAGATTATCGCGGTATGCGGCAACAACGAGGATGCGCTCGAACAACTTCGGAAATACCTTCCGAAGGCAAAGAAGCACGTTCTCGCCCTCGGATTCGTCGATTACGTCGACCGTCTTATGGATGCGGCTGACGTTATCGTCACGAAGCCCGGCGGACTCTCCGTCTCCGAGGCTCTTGCCAAGCGTCTGCCGATGATACTCTGCGACCCGATTCCCGGTCAGGAGACGAGAAACAAGGTCTTTCTGCAGAATCACGGTGCCGCGATGGCACCGTCAAACAGCTGTCCGGTTGAGGAAATCGTTTACGGTCTCATGTCCTGCGGTGACGGCAGACGCGCCGCCATCGCAGGTGCAATCGACGTGCTCCGCCGTCCCGATGCGGCGAAGAAAGTACGTGCCTTCACCGAGGAGCTCATGAAATAACGAGCACGAGAGAGGTCGTGCCCACAGCACCGATTATAACACCGAGCAGAAACAGAAGATACCCCGTATGGATGCGTCTTCTCTTTCTGCCGGTGTTTTCTCTTTCCTTTATTATTCTCTCCGCCTCCGCCGCAAGGTCGCACGAGCGCGGAGTCACCGCCTCCGCCGTACCGTCACGCAGGATGAAATACGCCTCCGAAAAGACACGGCTTCCCGTGTCCTTTACGTAAAATATGGACTTCCGGCATCCGTGAAACATAAAAGCCCTCCGTCTTTTTTATTCGTTTGATTATCTGCCTTGCGGAGGCGGGTTTATTCATCATACAAAAAATCACCCGTTTCCGGGTGATTTTTCTTTTACTTAATAAGTCCTTCAAGGCAGATGTCGTTGCCGTATCCGGCTATCTTTTTGAGAATTGCCGTAACGTCCGACAGGTTTATTTTGCCGTCGGGATTTGCGTCCGAGGCAACAAATTTGATTTCGACTCCCCAGTTAGCAATATACTTGAGCAAATTGACAACGTCGGAAACGTTGCACTTGCCGTCACCGTTTGAGTCGCCCGGCACGTACTGCTCGGAGGGCGGAAGAGTGCCGTCGTACCCCGTCGCTCCGACGGGATACAGCAGAGTGACGGAGTCGCAGAAGTCGAACGCGTACTCACCCGTTTCGGGTGCTGCTTTGCCCGTCATAAGGTACTTGAGAGCCGAGCATTCGGAAAACGCCTGCTTTCCGATACGTTCGACCGAAACGAGAGACACCGCACCGAGAGACGCGTCTCCGTAAAAGGCGGTAACGCCGACGTCGGTTACGCCGTCCGCTCTGACGGTTTCGAGAAGCGCACATCCCGCGAATGCGGAGTCGCCGATGCGCACGACCGTATCGGGGAGGACTGCGTAAGACGCGGAAGTGAACGTGAACGCGTTATTTCCGACGGACGTAATGCCGTCCTCCGCACGTATCTCTCTGACCGCACGGCGGTACGTGTACCACGGTGCGTCGGAGGGTGCGGCAAAATCGGGAATTTCTCCTTCACCGGTCACGGTGAGGAGTCCGGTATCCGTATCAAGCACCCAGGAATAACCGTCTTCCGTACCGCCGACGTTCCCCGATGCGAGAGCGGGATAGCCGAGCCATAAGGGTGAAGTAAAGCCCTCGGCATCCGACGGAAACATCACGGTAAAGCTTTGACCCGCGCGGTCGAATACGCCCTCTCCCATGGCGGGAGAGGTCCCGCGGAAGGTTACCGTGCCGAGCATGCCGCAGTCGGCAAACGCACGGTTACCGATAGAGACGAGGTTTTCGGAAAAATCGATATCGCGAAGCGAGGTGCATCCGTAAAAGGCGGAAGCGCCTATATTTTGCACGGACGCAAGCGTTACGCCCGCAAGGTTTTTCGAGTAAGCGAAGGCACCGTCGGCGATTTCGGTAACCGCACCGAGGTCAACCGACTCAAGCAGGCAGTCCCTGAACGCGCCGCGGGCAATTTTCGCAATCCCACCGGGCACGGTGTAGGCACCCGTTTTGGCGGGAGGAAAACGCACTATGCTCCCGTCTCCGAGAAGGACGCCGTCAGAAGCGCTGAACGAGTCTCCCGCAAAAGCGGTAAACGACGTAAGAGCGGTACACGCCTCCCACGGGCACTCGCCGACGTATGCGAGAGTCGGCGCGAGAGTTACGGTTTTAAGCGAGGTGCATTCCGCGAATGCGTAGCTGCCTATCGAGGTAACGGCGGGCAGGGTCACCGAGGTGAGAGACGAGCAGTCGGAAAAGGCATACGCCCCGACGGAGGTAACTCCGCCGATATCAACGGTCTGTACCGCGTACATACCGTCAAACGCACGCTCGCCGACGGAGGCAACACCGTCACCGATGACGATTTTCGTCACGTTCGGTGCGAACTTGTGCCACGGTGCCTGATACGACGTCGAGGCGGACGGTACGTCACCGCCCGACACGGTAAGGACTCCGCCGTTTATATTCCATTGTACGCCGTCCCACGTTCCGCCTGCCGCGTATGCGGGGATTGCCGCACACAGCAAAAGCGTGAGAGCCAGCAGAGCCGCCGTAATTTTCTTCATATATATTATCCTTTATTACTTTATTTATCGTCTGATAATTTTCCGATATGCGCTGATATCGGTTATGCCGATTTTTCCGTCGCCGTTTATGTCGGCACGGGGGTCGCCCGCAAGCTCTCCCCAGTTTGCGACGGCGGCACTGACAATCTCGGCATCAAGGAAGGACGCGATGCCGTCGCCGTCAAGGTCGTACTCCGACGGGACAAACGTAAACTGCGCCGTGCCGTCATCGTTCACGGTGACGCTGTAATATACAGCCGCGTCTCCGATAGGGAACGTGAGGTACGCCTTGAGTATATGTTCTCCCGCCGACGGGGAAATTACGCTTCCCGTTTCCTCGCCGTCGAGATACCATACCGCAGTCACGTCACGGAACACTCCGGAAGACGACACGGTAAGCGTCATACCGTCCGCCTGTCCGCGGTATTCTTCGGGCGTGCACGGTACGGTCGCGTACGTGCCGCGGGAATGATTTATATAATACGGAGAGGCGGCTGCCGATACGAACGCCTCCTTCATCTCCGGATTCTGTCTGAGGTTACAGATACCGTCGGCGTTTGTGTAGTTCGAGTAGAACACGGCAACAAGCGACGGACACACGGCGGGAGCGAGACTTATAAAGCGCGTAAGCTCGTCCGCGGCACCGTCGACGGCGGCTTTGCCCGCCCACGGAACGGATATGCCCTCGACTATTACGGGGAGATTTACACCCGCGCCGCGAAGCTCACCGACCGTTTCGGTAAATGCGAGAAGCGGGTCGTTGTACGCACCTCTGCACGTAAGAGCGGATTCGGGACAGTACGGCTTTTTGCCCGCCGCGGTATTTACGTGAACGACTCCCACGGCGTCGGCGTAGCCGTCACCGGGATAATAGTCGTATACGGGAGAAGACGTGCGCAAGTCTGACACGGTGTATACGACTCCCGCGCGGGGAGCGTATCTGTCGGCAATGTCCGCAAAATGGCGGAATGCCGAAACGAAGCTTGTAACCGACGTTGCGGTGCTCTTCATCCTGTCGGGCGCGGGGGAGAACGAAACGTACACTCTGCCGTCGATTTTGGCGAGCGCACGGAGGTTTTCGGTAAGGTATTTGTCATATTTCCCTTCGCTCACGGAGCGCAGGATTTTCTCTCCCGTTCCCGTCTCAAACGTGACGAGCACGCAAAGCTCACCGGGAATTGAGGGAATGAGGGAAAGATAATCTTTAACGTACGTCTCGCCGAGCTTTACCGAAAAACGGTACGCGGACGTACCCGGTATATACGCACCGTCGGAGCCGATGAACACTCCGTCGGACGCTCTTGCGCCTTCTGCGGGAGACACGTGAATACGCGGCTCAAACGAGAGCGCCTTAACGTATGCTCCGGCGGCACGCAGCTCGGTCACGGACGCGCCGCACTCCCCGAGGAGAGAGAGGTATTCTCCGGCACAAACGCGGGCGTAGTGGTACCCGCTGTCACGCTCGTACGCCTCCGCTTCCGCAAGCGCCTTATCGGCTGAGGCGCGGGCATCACCGTCTGCACAAAGTGCTGAGAGAGAAAAAACGAGAGCCGCAAGTATAAACGCGGCAATTCTCATAAATTTCCGTTTCATACGCAGTCCTCCCGTTATTTCGATTATATTTCAGGTTGCGTTTTACGCCTGAGGAGCGTCGCCGACTTCCATTACGGCGGCGTTCAGCCTCGGGTATCTCGTGTTGCCCTCGTAGTAAACGCCGAATACACCGGAAACCGTGATTTCGGTACCGAGCGCGGGATAGTCGTCGGGATATTTGAGGTCGTCGGTGAGGATGAACTCAAGTCCCGAGGAGCAGCACGCAGTTGCATCCTTGATGATTACCGCGTAGTAGATGTAGCCGCTTGCCGGGTCCTCGTAGATTGCGAACGGTCCGCGTGCCTTTACGGTTTTGCCCATATAGTCCTGCGGGACGTTCACCATGTTGTAAACCTCGGAATATACCATCGTGCTTGAGAGCGCGGTGAGGTCGAGGTCAACGTCCGAATAGTCGGCGGGTGCCACTTCGGTCGTTGCGGGAGCGTCGGTTGACGCGGCGGTAGGCACGGGTGCGGGTTCGGGCTCGTCGGCGGTACAGGAGGCAAGCGCGAGCACGGACGCCAGACATATAAGTAATGCAATTATTTTTTTCATAGCTAATCTCCGTTAAGCCGCCAAAGCGGCGGCACAATACTTTAATGAAACGGCGGTGTGTTTTCTTGCTGAAGCAAGAAAACGAAAATCCCTCCGTGTGGATTTTCAACCGTCGGTTCTCGCGTGAAGAGGCAGACTTAATTAAAAACCGGACGAACCTTCACGCCATTATTCCGCGGATTCTGCCCGCAACCGTAAAGCCGATGAACGCAACTATCTGTACGGCAACTATCGTTGAGCCGACGGGCGTTCCGGCAAGGACGGACACGATGATACCGAGAAGTGCACATACCACGGACACTACCGCGGAGCATATTGTTACCGATTTGAAGCTCTTCATCACTCTCATGGCGGAAAGTGCCGGGAAGATAACGAGAGCGGATATGAGAAGCGAGCCCACGAGATTCATCGCAAGCACGATGATAACCGCGATGATGACGGCGATGAACAGGTTGTAAAGCCTTGCTCTCACACCGGTGGCACTTGCGAACGTTTCGTCAAACGTTACGGCGAATATCTTGTTGTAGAACAGCACGAACAGCACCGTGACGGCAACGGAAAGCCCGACGCAGAGCCACACCTCGGTGGCGGTAAGCGTCAGAATCGACGTGCTGCCGAAAAGGGTTGAGCAGACGTCACCCGACAGGTTGGACGAGGTGGAGAAGATATTCATTATAAGATAACCGACGGCAAGCGAGCCTACGGATATCATGGCAACTGCCGCGTCGCCCTTGATTTTGGCGTTCTGCCCCATGCTGAGCAGAAGTATTGCGCAGGCAACGGTGACCGGAAGCACGAAGAGCATATCTCCCGCGCCGGTACCGACGGTAGCCTTGGTATGGCTTTCGGTACCGTTCAGCAGTACCTGAGCCACGGCGGACACGGACATTGCGCCGAATGCGACGTGAGAGAGTCCGTCACCGATGAAGCTGAAGCGCTTGAGCACGAGCGTCACTCCGAAAAGCGACGAGCAGAGCGCGATGAGCACGCCTACGATGAGCGCGTAGCGTACGAACGGGAACGAGAGGTACATCTGAAGCTTGGTGATAATTTCAGTCATTACGCTCACCTCCGTTCACGGTGAAGCTCTTTCCCGCTTCGCTTTCGAGGTATTCGGGCACCGTTCCGAAGAAGGTCTTTTTGCCTATGTGAAGAATATGGGTCGCATAGCGGAGCGCGGCTTCTATATCGTGGGATACCATGATAATTGACATGCCGCGGTTTTTATTGAGGTCTTCGATGAGCGCGTACATATCGGCGGTGACCTTAGGGTCGAGTCCCGCGACGGGCTCGTCGAGCAGGAGCAGTCTGTCCGCCGCGCAGAGCGCGCGCGCAAGCAGAACTCTCTGCTGCTGACCGCCTGAAAGCTCGCGGTAGCAGCGCTTCGACAGAGCCGTGATGTTCATAAGCTCCATTGCGTCGGCGACTCTCGTCTTGTCCGCCTTTGTGTAAAACGGGCGCAGCCCGCGGTTGCCCTCGCAGCCCGAGAGCACTATCTCGTACACGGAGGCGGGAAAATCGCGCTGAATCTGCGTCTGCTGAGGCAAGTAGCCTATATCGATGCTTCTGACTCCGTCGCCGAACTCAACGGTACCGCTTATCGGACGGTTGAGTCCGAGCACGGTTTTAATGAGAGTCGACTTACCGGAGCCGTTCTCACCGACTATACAAAGATAATCTCCCTCGTTTACCGAAAAGGACAAGCCCGATACTACGGCGTGCCCCTCGTAACCGAGGACAAGGTCTGTGCAATTTAATACCGACAACGTGTTTACCTCCCCGTGCCGAGCACGGCGGTCAGAGTTTCAAGATTTTTCTCCATTACGGAGAGATACGTAACGCCCGCGTCAATATCGGAGCGTGTGGTCGACTGCATGGAATCGAGTGAGAGAACGGTAACGGAGCCCGTGTATCCGTCGGACTTGGCGGCGCTTATCACCGTTTCGGCAATGCGTGTATCGCTTCCCTCAATCGTGATTACGTTCTCAAGAGAGTATTCCTTTATCTTCCCCGCAAGGAAGGTAATGGTCTCAAAGCTTGCCTCCGATTCCGCGGAGCAGCCGGAGAATGCGGCGTAAGGCGTGAGCCCGTAGTCGTTCGTCATATACGCGAACGGGAAACGGTCGGCGAACAGAAGCACTTTGTTTTCGGCTCCGTCGCAGAGGACTCTGTACTCGCCGTCGAGTGCGGTAAGAGCGTTTGTATATTCTGCTGCGTTCGCCTCGTACTTATCGGCGTGAGTCGGGTCCGCCTCTTTCATTGCGTCCGCTATTGCGCGGCAGCATACCGACGCGTTATCGAGGGAGAGCCATATATGCTCGTCGTAGGTTTCTTCTTCCTCTTCTTCGCGCTCCATGCCCTCAAGCTCGGCTTCTTCCATTGCTTTCTCGCCGATGACGTCGAGCAGGTCGAGCACTATCATGTTTTCGTTTATCGCCTCGCGGAGCGCATCGTCCACCCACGCATCGGACTCACCGCCGACGTAGATGAAGATATCGCACGACGAGATTGTGATTATATCGTCTGCGCTCGGCTGATAGCTATGGAGGTCGACTCCGTTGTCAAGCAGAATGTCAAGCTCGACGTGCGGGTCGTCCTTGATTATCGAGCGAGCCCAGTCGTATATCGGAAATATCGTGGTGACAACGGTGAATTTTTCGTCATCCTCCGTATTTGCGGTGCATCCTGCCGCGCCTGCGAGAAGCGCAAGCACGAGGACGGACGCAAGAATTATTTTTGCAGATTTCATTTTTTCGTCCTTTCGTTTGTTATCCCTCAGCGAAAGGACAACTCATGCGGTAAGCTTG
>JAZUGD010000272.1:0-5671 GCA_045641025.1 Eubacteriales bacterium | reverse complement strand
CTGAATGCTGAATGCTGAATGCTCAATGCCGGATGCTCAATGCTGAATGCTCATTCCGCATTCCGAATTCCGAATTCATAATTTTTTCTTGGGAGGCATTGCCGTGGACGGTACGTACAACGGAAAAATACTGACGCTGACGCTGACGGGCTCATCGCACGGCGAGAGCGTGGGCGCACACCTCACGGGACTTCCCGCGGGAATCCCCGTAAATGGTGAGGGCATCCGCGAAATCATGAAGCGGCGTTCCACCGCCTCGTCCGACCTCGTGAGCGGACGGAAGGAGGACGACGCCGTCACGTTTGAATCGGGCATCACCGACGGCAAAACGAACGGCGACCCGCTCGTGCTCACCATAAAAAACCGCGACGCGCGTCCGGCGGACTACGATACGTCGGTGCCGCGTCCGTCACACGCCGACTACACCGAATGGGTAAAAAACGGACGCTTTGAGTCCGGCGGCGGACGGCACTCCGGCAGAATGACCGCGCCGCTCTGCGCCGCGGGCGCAATTCTTCTTGATTATCTCCGCGGACGCGGGATAGAAATTAACGCACGGCTGTACTCGGTCGGCGGCGTGACCGACCCCGATGCGATGGCCTCCCGCATACGCGAGGCACGGGACGCGGGCGACTCCGTGGGCGGAGTGGTCGAGTGCACCGTTACCGCTCCCGCAGGTATCGGCGGCGAGCTTTGGGACGGCATCGACGGCGCGATTGCGCGTGCCGTATTCGGAATCCCCGGGGTAAAGGGGATTGAGTTCGGCTCCGGCTTTGCGGGCGCCGCGCTCTCCGGAAGCGAGAACAACGACCCGTTCGTTCTGCGTGACGGGAAAATCATAACCGAAAAGAACGGCCACGGCGGAGTGCTCGGCGGCATTACCTCGGGCATGCCGATAGTCTTCCGTACGGCGTTCAAGCCGACGGCATCTATTGCTCTGCCGCAGAGGTCGGTGAATCTCGACACGATGACGGAGACGGAAATTACCGTACGCGGCAGGCACGACCCGTGCATTGCCCTGCGCGCCGTACCGTGCGTCGAAGCGGCAGCGGCCCTCGCGATAGCGGACGAGATATTAACGCAGAAATAATGCGGAATGCGAAATGCGGAATGCGAAACGCGGAATTAAACCGTACTTACCGTCTATCCGCATAATCAACGACTCGGACAAAGCTTTCCCTCGATTTCCTTTTGCTGTGCAAAAGGGGGAAGGTGGATTTTGCGAGGTTTACCGAGCAAAAGACGGATGAGTAGTAATGTATAGACCAACTACACGCCCGTAAGTCTACCTGTATCAACTACTCATCCGTCGTCGCACAAGCGCGCCGACACCTGACCCCTTTCGCCTTGCGAAAGGCAAGCAAGGGAAGGCTTTAGTGCGAACCGTTTATTATGCCGACAGACATACAATTCGGCATAATTCCGAATTCCGAATTCATAATTCCGCAAAGGGAAACACAATGAACGAAAAAGATAAACTGAGTTCTCTCCGTGAGGAGATTGACGCGGCGGATGCGTCGCTGATACGCTCGTTTCTCGAGCGCATGGACGTTTCGGCGCGCATAGCCGAGCTGAAACGCGGCGCGGGCATGCCTACGCGCGACCCCGACAGAGAGCGGGAAAAGCTCCGCGCGGTGACGGCGGACGTCGACCCCGACATGCGTCCGTACGCCGAGGTGCTGTACAGCCTCCTCTTTGAGCTGAGCACCTCGTATCAGGAAAAGCTGAACGCACGCCCCTCACCGCTCTGCGACGAGATTGCCTCGGCGCTTGAGAGCACCCCGCAGCTTCCCGAAAAATTCCGCAGATGCGCTTGCCTCTCCGATGATGCGGCGGCGCGCGAGGCGGCGGAAAAGCTGCTCCCGATGCCCGAAATCATGGGCTTTTCGGAGGAAGGGCACCTCCTGCGCGCCGTAACCGAGGGGTTATGCTCCTCGGCGGTGCTCCGTCTCGGTGACGGCACCGACACGCTGACGGCGCTCTCGGACGGCTCTCTCCGCGTGGTGCGCTCGTTTGAGGGAGACGGCGGACGGTACGTATGCGCCGAAAAAGAGACGCGCATTTATCCCGGTGCCGACCGCACGCTCCTTGAGCTGACCCTGCCGCACAAGGCGGGCGCGCTTTACAAGGTCACCTCCCGCCTCTACCTGCTCGGCATAAACGTGCTCGATTTGCGCAGCACTCCCGCCGAGGGCGGAAAAGCACGCTTCTTCTTTGAACTCGGAGCGTCGGTTTATTCGGACGCCCTTACGTGTCTCGCACGCGAGCTCGGCGACGTATGCGACGGCTACCGCTATATAGGCACATATACTCACACGAAGGATTAACTGATGATAAGACGATTCGGACTTCTCGGCGCGGGGCTGACGCACAGCCGCTCGCCCCTCATACATTCCCTGCTCGGGAACCGGAGCTACGTACTGCTCGACCGCGACGAGGCGGGAGCGGACGAGCTTTTCCGCCGCGCGGAGTTCGACGGCTTCAACGTGACCTCGCCCTATAAAAAAACCGTCGTTCCGTACCTTTCCTCCCTCTCGGCTGAAGCCGAGAGAACGGGGAGCGTCAACACGGTTGTGAAGACGCGCGGCGGCTACGTCGGGTACAACACCGACTATTACGGCTTCTCATATATGCTCAAAAAATCCGGAGTATCCGTCTCCGGCAAAAAAGTCGCCGTGCTCGGCAACGGCGGCGTCGCACCGACGGTGCGCGCGGTGCTGACGGACGCGGGCGCGGGTGAGATTGTCACCGTATCGCGGCGAGGCCCCGTAACGTACGAAGACACGGACGCGTACGCCGACGCGGAGATTGTCGTCAACGCGACTCCCGTGGGGATGTACCCGAACGTCGATGCCTCCCCCGTGGATTTCGCCGTATTTACACGCCCCGAGGCGCTTTACGACCTCGTGTCGAATCCGCTTCACACGTCGCTGATGATGGCGGCGGAGGACGCGGGCGTACCCGCCTTCGGCGGTATCACGATGCTATGCGCACAAGCCGTTCGCTCGCACGAGCTGTTCCTTCACCGTACGGTGAGCGACGAAGAGCTTGACTCCCTCGTTGCAAAGGTCACGGCGGCGGCAAGCACGGTATTCATAATCGGCATGCCGGGAAGCGGCAAGACCACGACGGGACGCGCGCTTGCGCATCTGCTGTCCCGCCCGTTCCGCGACACCGACACCGTCGTATATCACGAAACGGGAGTATTCCCGTCGGACCTCATAAAGGAGCGCGGCGAGGCGGAATTCCGCAAAATCGAGACGCAGGCACTCGCGTCGGTCGCGTATGAGGGCGGGCTTGTCGTTGCGACGGGCGGCGGCATCGTAACGGTGCCCGAAAATCGCCGTCTCATGAGGTACAACGGAATCGTCATATACCTCGACCGACCCACCGAAAAGCTCTCGACGAACCACCGACCCCTCTCGGGCGCGGGGCTTGAGGAGCTTGCGCGAAAAAGAATCCCCATTTACCGCTCGTGGGCGAGGGCGACCTTCCTCTTCCGCGGCGGCGAGGTCACCGCAAAAAGCATAAAGGAGGCAATGAAGCTGTGAAGCGCGTACTCGTTATAAACGGACCGTCCCTGACCCTGCTCGGCGTGCGCGAGCCCGAAATTTACGGGAAGCGCGGCTACGGCGAGCTCGTCTCCTTTACCCGTGAGGCTTGCGAGAAAGAGGGACTCACTCCCGACTTCTTCCAGTCGAACCACGAGGGAGCGATAGTCGACGCGATAATCGACGCATACGGAAAGTATGACGGTATTATAATAAATCCCGCGGCGTACACTCATACGAGCGTCGCCATAGCGGACGCACTCCGCGCCGTGATGATTCCGGCGGCGGAGGTACATCTCTCGGACGTTGACGCGAGAGAGGACTTCAGAAAAATTTCGTACGTGGCGGACGTATGCGTCGCCCGCGCGTACGGACACGGATTTGAAAGCTACGCGGAGGCCTCCCGCCTCCTCGCCGAATATATAAAAAAGAAAGAGACACTTTAAGATGCAGAACCCGCCAGAAAAATTTATTGCCGCCGCCGCGGCACTCGCACTCGTCCTCTGTGCCGTATCGTGCGGCAGAACGGAGAGCGAGCCGAAGGAAACGGCGGCTGAAACTCATACGCTAACCGTGACGGAGAACGCACCCGTCACCGAGGCACCCGCCACCGAGGCTCCCGTGACCGAAAGCCACGTCGAACGCCGTGACCCGACCGACTTTTCGGATGCGGTATTCATCGGCGACTCGCGCACCGAGGGCTTCATGCTCTACTCGGGCGTGCAGGGCGCGACCGTGCTCCCCGCAAGAGGTCTGAACGTTGAGACGTTCTTCACGAAGGAAGCAATAGAGCAAGACGGTGAGACGCTCACCCCCGCCGACGCACTCAAGAGAATGAACGGTGTCGGCAGAATATATATAATGCTCGGCATAAACGAGCTCGGCTGGGAATACGACAGCGTATTCGTAAATAAGTACACCGAGCTTGTATCCTACGTTAAGGAAACCTGCCCCGGTGCTGCCGTTTTCCTCGAGTCGCTCATCCCCGTGACCGAGGAGAGAGCCGCGGGTGACGATATTTTCAACAACGAGAACATTGCGGCGTACAACGTCCTCATCCGCGGAATCGCGGAGAACACGGGCGTGCGCTTCCTCGACGTCGGCCGCTTCCTCTGCCCCGACGGGGTACTGCCCGAGGACTGCTCGTTCGACGGCATACATCTGACGAAGCCGATGTGCGAAAAGTGGCTTGAAGCGTTAATTGAGGCGTCGTGAAAGCACCGCATAACCAAAAAATGAAGTTATGCTCTTTCACACAGCACCGCCGCTCTGCGGCGTATCGGAGTTAAAAATGAAGAAAACAATATCTATTATAATACTGCTCGCTCTCCTCGCGCTTGTCTCGTGTACCGCGAAGTCCGTCGAAATCGACGTTGCCGAGGCTGCGCAGACGATACTTGACGGCGTGACCTTCCGCGACAGCCTCTTCAGAATCGAGGACGACGCGGTGGTCTATTACTACGGCGACAAGGTCGAAGGACTGCCGTGCGCGGTATACGTCGGAAGCGGCGCGACCGCCGAGCAGGTCGCGGTATTCGAGGCGGAAGACGAAGCCGCGGCGGATATCGTGCTTGACGCGATGAAATCACACGTCGAGAGCGAGATTAACTCGTTCCGCGACTACATTCCCGAGGAGGTTGCCGTCCTTGAGAACGCGATAACCGTCAAAAGCGGACGTTACGTCGCCCTCGTCGTCGGCGGCGGCTCGGATACGCTTAAGGTTGTAGAAAGCGCGATGGAATAAAAATGATATCGTTTTCCATTGAGGGAAAACGATGATATATTTGCGACGCAAATATGATATATGCCTTCGGCATATGATATACGGCTCCGAGGAGCCGCATTAATGAAGTTTTGCTTCGCAAAACATTTTTAAATTGAAAACCGCTTGCGGTTTTCTTCCGCAATACGCTTCTCAGAAGCGTATATCATACACCGTCAGGTGTATATCATATCGGCTTTGCCGATATATCACCGTTTTTCGCAGAAAAACGTATCATTCTCTAACCAACGGTGACGAAGAAGAAGTAAATGATATCGTTTTCCCCGGGTGAAAACGATGATATCTTTGCGACGCAAATATGATATATGCCTTCGGCATATGATATACGGCTCCGAGG
>JAZUGD010000271.1:0-6148 GCA_045641025.1 Eubacteriales bacterium | reverse complement strand
TATAACTACACAACCCGGATGTGAAACCGAAGGAGTCAAAACTTATACGTGTGTGAGATCGGGATGCGGAGCAACAAAAACGGAAACGATAGCTGCGGCCGGACACAATTTCACGTCTGTTGTAACACCGGCGAACTGTGTTGACAGAGGTTATATAACGTATTCGTGCACTAAATGTTCATACAGTTACGTTGAATATCTTGAGAGCGAAGACTGGTCCGAATGGACGGAAACCAGACCTGAAGGTATAGCCGACGAGGACATAGAGACAAAAACACAGTACAGAAAGTCGACAAAAGACGTTAAAAAGTCATATGAAACTTCGATGACCGGCTATGAGGTCGAAAGCAGCGAGTGGAAAAAGAGCGGTACGGACTCCGTATCGTACGTAACGTCATTCCCGTCCGGGTTTGATAATACCTCGAGTGTATATAAACAGTATAATGTGGCTGCCCCTAAAGCCAAAGAAGACGAAACCGCAAAACGAGTAATCGATTCCACAGTGACTACGGGCTACATATATTGGCACTGGCTCTGTAATGAACAGTATAATCATTTGGCAAGCTGTTATGCCAACAGACCGTACGGAGACTACAAAGGATATTATATTTCTACTTATAATCAGAATGCGGACTATTTTGAATACACTGTAACAGCAACTCCCATGACATACTGGGGAGCAACTTACGGCTTTAAGGACACTACGGTAAATCTTCCCCAGGATTCTACAAATTACAACTACAAAACTTACTGGTGGATGGGTAATGGCGGACCCGATGTGAATGCAAATATAGAAATCAAAAATACAACTTATACCGATTACAAGAAGGAATTCACATACGTAAAATGGTCAGACTGGTCCGATTGGCAGGAAGATGTGATTACCGCAAATTCCACTACCAAAGTGGAAACAAGAACTCTGTACAGATACTATATCGGTACCTCAGGACATGATTACGTTGCAGTGGTAACAGCGCCTACCTGTACGGTTGACGGTTACACGACTTACACGTGCTCCGTTTGCGGAGACTCGTATGTTGATGATATCGTTGCTGCTCCCGGACACGATTACGTTGCCGTTGTAACCGCACCTACCTGCACGGAGGGCGGCTATACTACTTACACCTGCTCAGCTTGCGGCGACTCCTACGTCGGTGATTACCTTCCTGCAAACGGGCATAGTTATTCTGTCCTTTCGGAACTTCCGGCAACCTGCACGAAGTCCGGAATTATCGTATACGTCTGCGACGTTTGCGGAGACGTCAAATCCGAAACGGTTCCCGCGGACGGACATAACTTCGTTGACGGTGTATGTACCGAATGCGGAGAAACCGAGACAGTCGTGCTTGTCGGTGATGCGAACGGTGACGGTGCAGTATCCTCTGCCGACTCCAATTTGCTTGCAAGATATATCGCGGGCTACAACGTAACGGTTGACCTCGCTGCTGCCGACGTGAACGGCGACGGAGAAGTGACCACCGCCGACTCCAATTTGCTTGCGAGATACATAGCGGGCTACAAGGTTACCCTCGGCTGAAAATAAACGAAAAGGCTTCATGAAAATGAAGCCTTTTTTGTTGCATTATGCGGGATTTTGTGTTATTATAGGTAAAAGCAAACTCTAACATATCCGGGGTATACTATGAAAAGATATCTTCTGTACAATCCTCTTGCGGCGAACGGACGCGGTGAGGAAAATGTCAAGGGCTTCGCAGCCGGATTTGACGCCGAAACCGTTGTGTTCATCAACATGACCGAGATAAAGCGTTACGGCGACGTGTTTGACGGAATCACCGATGAGGACGAGGTTTACGTAATCGGCGGCGACGGTACGCTCAACCGCTTCATCAACGACACCGACGGCGACGTGCTCCCGAAGAAGCTTTATTTCGTGTCCTACGGCTCCGGCAACGACTTCGTACGCGATATCGGCGGCGAGGCGGGCAAGCCCGTCGAGCTCGCAAAATACATAAAGGACCTCCCGTACGTTTACGTAAAGGGAATGAAGCGCCGCTTCATCAACGGCATCGGCTTCGGTATCGACGGATACTGCTGTGAGGAGGGCGACCGCCTTCGCGCTCTTTCCGACAAGCCGATAAACTACACCGCGATCGCGATAAAGGGTCTTCTTTACAAGTTCCATCCGGCGAACGCGAAGGTCACCGTTGACGGCGTGACGAAGGAATATAAAAAGGTATGGCTCGCGCCCGCGATGAACGGCAGATACTTCGGCGGAGGCATGATGGCGGCGCCCGGACAGGACCGTCTCGGCGACGGTACCGTCACCCTTATGGTGGCGTACGGCAGAGGCAAGCTTCCGACGCTTATCATGTTCCCCACCATATTCAAGGGCAAGCACGTGGAATCGAGTATGGTCGAGGTCTTCACGGGACGGAACATCGAGGTCGAGTTCGACCGTCCGACTCCGCTTCAGATAGACGGCGAGACCGTCTCGGACGTTACAAGCTACAGAGTCGAGGCAGTCAAGGTTCCCGCAGAAGCAAAATAAAATAAAAAAGAGCACCGTAAGGTGCTCTTTTCGGTTTGCTTATTTCAGGATTCTGAACTTGCCGATGACGGGAAGCTCTTTTGCCTTGCCGTTTGCGGCGTTGATTATGCCGATGACGGTCATGACGAAGGCAACGAGACCTACAAGTCCCGAGACGATGCTGAATAATACGCCGATAACGGGAATACCGCCGAGAATTTCAAGAATGAGAAATGCGGCGATCTCCGCTATTGCGAGAACGAGTCCCTGATTTGCGTGGAAACGTGCGAACTTGGATTCCTTTGCCGCGAAAATCGGGATAAGAACGAGCCACGAGAGATATGCCAGAACTGCCATTCCCCTGTTCTTATCGATATCTGCAGGGTCGTATTCCGACGTGGTGTCGGGGGTGTCGTTGAGTTCATTGAGCTTGTCGTTAAGGTCTGCCATGATGTGCCCCTTTCTGATATAGCCGCTTTGCGGCTTTTATATTGTTATTATATTACAAAATTGTGAACATTTCAATAGCAAACGCAAAAAAACACCGGAAGGAAATATTTCCTTCCGGTGTCTTGTTATTTTCAGTTACCCTTGATTGCTCTCTTTACGGCGTCGAACTGATTCGTAATCTTGACGTCGGGTGCCTTGGTTGCAAGGCTTACGACAACCGTTACGATGAGGCCGAGGATGAACGCGGGGAGAAGCTCGTAGATGTCAAGCCACGTTCCCGCGAAAGCGGTGCGTACGACGAACTTCCATACGAAGATGGTCGCGCCGCCCGTGAGCATGCCGGCGATTGCACCGTACTTGTTCGTGCGCTTCCAGAAGAGTGCGCAGAGCACGATGGGACCGAACGCGGCGCCGAAGCCCGCCCATGCGAACGACACGATACGGAATACGGAGCTGTTGGGGTCACGTGCAAGGAAGATTGCGATTACGGAAATCGCAACTACGGAGATACGCGCGAGAAGCATGGATTTCTTTGCGGAAAGCTTCACGCGGAAGGTTTCCTGAACGAGGTTCTGCGAGATACTCGATGCTGCCGCGAGGAGCTGTGAGTCCGCGGTGGACATCGTGGACGCGAGGATTCCGGCAAGGATAATACCGCCGGTGAACGCGGGTACCCAGCCGTACTGTCCTATCGTTTTTGCGATATCGACGATAATCGTCTCCGCGGCGGATGCGCTCTCATACTGCGGCAGGATGCCCGCCTTCATGAGGCTGTATCCGGCTACGCCGATGAGAATTGCAACGCCCATGGAGATTACGACCCACACGCTTGCAACGCGGCGGGAGGTCTTAAGCTTGTTCTCGTCCTCGATTGCCATGAAGCGGAGCAGGATGTGAGGCATGCCGAAGTAGCCGAGACCCCATGCGAGAGTCGACGCAACGGGGAGCGCACCGTAGCTGCCCGCCACGCCCGATACTACGTCGTGACCGCGGAAGAGGTCGGTGAAGCCGTCGAGAGAGGCGACGTTTGCGAATACGTTGTCAAAGCCGTTCACCACGCCCTCGCTGAAGCCGACGACGACGAACAGCGCGATGGTCATGATGATGGACTGGATAAAGTCGGTGGTCGATGCCGCGAGGAAGCCGCCGAGCGTGCAGTAGATAATGATGACTGCGGCGCTGATGACCATCGCGAGCATGTAGTCAAGCCCGAAAAGAGAAGAGAAGAGCTTACCGCAGGCGGCAAAGCCCGATGCGGTGTAGGGAATGAAGAATACGATAATGAGAAGTGCGGCAACGGTTGTAAGAATGCTCTTGTCGTCACCGAAACGCTTTGCAAAGAAATCGGGGAGCGTGAACGCGTCGATTTTCTTACTGTAAATGCGGAGACGCTTTGCAACGATGAGCCAGTTGATATACGTGCCGATTGCAAGACCGATGGCGGTCCACGAAGCCTCGGCAAGGCCGCCCATCATGGCAACGGCGGGGAGACCCATGAGGAGCCAGCCGCTCATGTCGGATGCCTCGGCGCTCATCGCGGTCACAAGGGGACCGAGCGAGCGTCCGCCGAGGAAGAAGTCGCTTGAAGTCTTGTTTTTGTCGGCGACCCAGAAACCGATTCCCACCATCATAATCATGTAAAGCACGATTGCGGCGAGGATTATCCACAGTGTAGTCGTCATAAAATTTCCTCCTGAAATTTGTGCGGATGTATAATAATGCATTATTATACCATGAAAAATGCACAAATGCAAGAGAATGCGAAAAATTATAATAATAATTGACGAATTAAAAGCGCGGTTTCGTTTGACTTTTTACCGTGATTTATGGTACAATAATATAGTAAATACCCGACTTGCGAATAAATTGATTACGAGACGGAATTTATCAAACCCGAACGGAGGACAGAGCATGACAAACAAAACTTCAATACGATTTTTTGACGGCGTTCCCGTGCGTGCCGTTTGGGATGAGGAAAGCGCAAAATGGTGGTTCTGCGCGGCGGACGTTGCCGAGGCGCTGACAAAATCAAAGAATCCCCGCGTTTATTGGGCGACGGTTAAAAGAAGAAATCCGCAGTTGATTGCAATTTGCAAACAACTGAAGCTGAAAGCAAACGACGGAAAATTTTACAATACCGACGTTGTCGACGCGGCGGGACTCAATACCGTAATTGCACTGATTCCGGGCAAATCCGCAGATGTGTTTGCCAAATGGATGAAAAACATGGAAACGTCGCTCGACGAAAAAAGCAAGCAAAAAGCGTACGAACTGTTCGAGAGCGGATTTATTGACGAAACGGAGGTAGGCACGGTCAAGGGACTGCGACAGATTCACGGTTATATTTTCGGAGGACTGTACGATTTTGCGGGGCAGATAAGAACGCTCAATATCTCAAAGGGCGGCTTTGCCTTCGTTCCGGCAATGTACCTTGACGAGGCACTTGCGCATATTGAAGCAATGCCGGAGGGCACGCTTGAAGAAATCGTAAGCAAGTATATCGAAATGAACGTGGCACATCCGTTTATGGAGGGCAACGGCAGAAGCACCCGCATCTGGCTTGATTTGATTCTGAAAAAGAATCTCAAAAAATGCGTGGATTGGAGCCGTATCGACAAAACCGAATACCTCGATGCAATGAGGGAAAGTGTTGTAAAACCGGACAAAATTCTCGCTTTACTTCACGACGCCCTGACCGATGACATCACCGACCGTGAAATCATCATGAAAGGCATTGACTACTCATATTACTACGAAACGGAAGATTAATCCATCATTTGCGGAGGGAAATAATGGCAGCGATAAATGATTTGATAGCGCAGATTCAGGATGAATCGTTGCGTGATATTATAAATGAATAATGATTATTGCGGAAAACTCACAAGAGGAGCAAAACGTATGAAGAAATTTGCATGTCTTATTATGGCGGCGGTGATTACCGCGTCGGCTCTCGCCTCCTGCGCTCCCGTGCAGACGGAGACTGCGTCAACCTCGTCCGGCTATGCAGACGGTGCGTGGCTTAAGTCCCGCCACGGCGAAATACCCGACGGTGTTGCCGGCGGCACGGCGGACGCGCTCGGGGTCGACATGACCTCCTTTGAAGACGACGGATATATTATCCGCACGGAGGACGAAAATACCGTCATCTGCGGTAAAACGGAGCTCGGACTTGACACCGCGGTTCGCGCGTACGAGCACGCCGTAAGGCAC
>JAZUGD010000270.1:0-3437 GCA_045641025.1 Eubacteriales bacterium | reverse complement strand
CCCGACTACTCGGATTACGGACTGAGATGGTAAACAAAAAAGCCCCCCGTGGGGCTTTTTTGTTTACCAAGTGCAGAGTGATGAGTGCAGAGTGATGAGTTAAGGTGCGTTTTGCTTCGCAAAACGAAAACCGAGCGGAATACACCGTACGGCTTGTTTATTAATTTTTATAAAAGTTTTACGGTTCCTTTTTCAAAAAGGAACAAAACCGTACCCCGTACCTTACTTGACAAAACGGCGGGTTTGCGGTAGAATCAAAGTAACAAAAAATCCACAAAAAAGGCGGAATTTATCATGAAACACGTTCTTCTCATAGGCGACTCGATACGTCTCGGATATCAGGCGAGAGTGCAGGAGCTCCTCGGCGACAAGGTGCAGATTCACGCACCCGCCGAAAACTGCCGTTACACCAAATTTGCCCTCTGGGGCATGTTCTCCTGGATGGAAGGGGAGCTCGGCAACCCGCACCTTGACGCGGCTCACTGGGGCACGGGCTGCTGGGACCTGCACCGCGTAACCGCAGACGGTCTCATTTTTACTCCCGTTGAGGAGTACGCGCTCTATCAGCGCCGCATGGTCATCCAGATGAGAAGCTACACGCCTAACGTCTGCTTTGCGAACATTCTGCCCGGCGGCGCGGGACTCGACGAGTCCGCGAAAATCAACGCGCTCATCAACACGGATGCCGAGTTCCCGAAGATGCTCATCACCGCACCGCGTGACGAGTGGAACGCCGACGTCGTCCGCTACAACGCGGCAGCCGAGGCAGTCATGAAGGAAATGGGCGTGCCCGTGAACGACATGTACTCCGCAATCAACGCCGACGTTGAGAAGTACATCAGCGCGGACGGAATCCACCCGACTCCCGAAGGATACGACCTGCTTGCGCACATGGTAGTCGACCGCATCCTTGAAATGATCGAGAAATAAAATGAAAAAGAACCCTCTGCGGAGGGTTCTTTTTCTGTTGCAAAACGGCGGGCGTGATGATATAATCGTATTATAAAGAACCGTCGGGAGGTGAAAAAGGTTGGCTCTGTTTATCGGCATCATGCTTGCGGTAATCGTGTTTGCGGTGGTGTACGACCGCGTGCTGTCGCTCGTCGTGCGGAACGGCATCAGATGTACGCTCTCTCTTGACCGCGCCGAGGGCAGAGAGGGCGACGTTTTCACACTCACCGAAACCGTGACTGTACGCACGGCGTCCGTGCCCGGCACGGTGAGAGTCGAGCTTCACCTGCCCGATTTTCTCGAATTTGTCGGCGCATACCTCGACTCGTCCGACCCGACCCGTCACGTCACGTCCGAGCTCTCGGAGGGCACGTCCGTGAACGTATGGAAGGTGCGCGCCCTGCGGCGCGGCACGTACTCCGTCGGGCGCGTGCTGCTCATACGCCGCAGCCCGTTCGGTCAGACGCGTGAGGAGATTTCCCTCACCGCGGAGAAGGGTGTAACTCTGACCGTGCGTCCCGCCGTGACCGAGGTTGCCGCATCCGCGATACCCGAGGTGCATGCCGCGGCGGTGCTTCTCAACGTGCAGTCGCGCAGCAGAGAAAAGACGCTCTATGCCGTGGCATACCCCGAAACCGTCGACTCTTGCGTCCGCGCCGCGCAATATTTTCTCGAACACTACGTTGGACGCGCGGAGCTCATCTCAAACGGCAAGTGCGCGTACCCCGACGAATACGCCGTTCCCGTGCGCGGCGGCTCGTTCTTCTATTCTCCCACGGGCGAATATACGGGTGAGTTCGTGACGAACTGCCTCACCGAGCTTTCGTGCCGGACCGAGGACATGCTTAAAGCCCTCGCGGACGGGGACTGTGATTTCCCCGAAAACATAGTCGTTATCACCGCGTACGTCGACGATTTTATTGTAGAGTTCTGCCGTGCGATGACGGAGAAGGGCAAGACGGTCTCGTTTATCACTCTGCCGCCGAAGTCGTTCGCGCCGTCTCTCCCCGAGGAGACGCCGGTCACGTATTTTGCGGGAAAGGAGCCGGGCGACGATGAATAAAGCCGAAAAACTTTTCCGTTATCTTGTGCTCGCGCTTGTGCCCGCGGCGGTCATCACGGCGGCGACGCCGATTTTCATGACCTACGTGAACGAGACCGCGTCGTACCCCGCCGTGTTCGCGCTCGCGTACGCCGCCTCTCTTGCGGGCTTCGCACTCAAGCGGGCGCTGAACCTTGTTCTGCCGAGGCAAAAGAAAATCGCCGTAATGTTCCTGCGCATTTTCGTGTTCGCGGCGGCAGCCGCAGCGATTGC
Organism: Eubacteriales bacterium; assembly: GCA_045641025.1. Lineage (GTDB taxonomy): Bacteria > Bacillota > Clostridia > Oscillospirales > CAG-272 > UMGS1312. Next base: position 1,171 of record JAZUGD010000270.1, on the reverse strand, counting down.
GGCACTGTTCTCGCTCCTGCCCGATTCGGTTTTCGACCTCTTCCGCACCGAAAAGGTGGAATTTTACAACGTACAGCGCGGCGACTTCAATTTTGACGTAATCGCCGTCGTGTTCTTCGGCATTCTCGCGGGGCTCTCGATGGGACGCCGCGGCGCGCCGGAGTTCTTCTCCGACCTGCGCACGCTCACCGTTGCGGGCACGTCGGTCGCCATGCTCTATTTTATAAAGGGGCTTGCGCGGGCGTTCTCGTGGGGCGACGCCACCGAGGTGCCGTATCTCGTTTACTCCGTCCTGCTTCTCGTAATTACCGCGGCGTACGCCGTGCTGTCCGTCCGCACGAACGTCGCGCTCACCCACGAGCGCGTGCGCGAGTTCTCGAACGTGAGCGAGGGTACGCTTTTCCTCCGCGCCGTCGGTACGCTCGTCTCCGCCGTGCCGTTCTTCGTGATAGCGTATTTCGCCGTCCGCGCCGCCGTCTACGGCATCGCGTTCGCGATAAAATATAACGCCCTCGACCTCGGCGAGGAGGCGTTCTCGCCGTTCTCTCCGGGAATATTCGCCAAAATCGACACCGCACTCGTGATCGTGGCCGCCGTTTCGGCGGTGTTCCTGATTGTCAGAAGAGTACGGTTTTTGTTCCTTTTTGGAAAAAAGGGACCGAAAACTTTTAAAAAATAAATAAACTTGAAATATACCCGTTTTAGTAAAAATCCGCCTTTGCAGACGTGTGATAATGATGTGTTTCGGATGTAGACTTTGTACGAAAAAATCCGATGCTCGTTATTGATGCGCACAAACCGGAATTTGACGGGGGGTAAGCATTCAGCATTGAGCATTCAGCATTCAGAAACTGAACTTTATGTCTGTAAGTTTACTTTAAGTTACCGCAAACCCAAGCCTTCCCTTGCCAGGGAAGGTGGCATCCGAGCATCGCGAGGATGACGGATGAGTAGTCCCCCTTGCAGTTTGCAGTAGTGTCCGTCTATACGGTTTCTTTAATATGTTGTTTTGCTCCGCAAAACTTCAACCTACTCATCCGCCACTATCGTGGCCCTCCTTCCCTGGCAAGGGTAGGCTTTGTTGCGAACCGTTTATTATGCCGACAGACATACAATTCGGCATAATTCCGAATTCCGTGGTTGTTCACCTTCGGGGAAATGGGTGTTAGGC
>JAZUGD010000269.1:0-6511 GCA_045641025.1 Eubacteriales bacterium | reverse complement strand
TTGGTTTTTGATGTTACGGTTTGTCAGTCGGCGTCTCCGTCAACCGTTACGGTGAAGCCCGCGATGAGTCTCGTAAGCATATTGGCGTCGGCGGTACCGATTTCTCCGTCGCCGTTGACGTCGGCGGCGTGGCTGTCAACCGTTACGGTGAAGCCCGCGATGTATCTCGCAAGTATATTTGAGTCGGCGGTACCGATTTGTCCGTCACCGTTGACGTCGCCGCGGGCGTGCGGAAGCTCGCGTACGGCTCCGCAGACGTTGCAGTCGGCGTCGGTGTCACCGTCGTATACGTGACCCGCTGCGGGGATAACCGCGGGAGCGGTGATTTCCTCGCCGTCGGCGTTGAGCAGAGCGTCACAGCCGCTGCATTCCCAGTATTCGCCGACTCCGTCGGTCTCGCAGCCGGGGGCAACCGCCGCGTGATAGGTGCCGAGGGCGTGAACGTGCTCGTCTTCTCCTGCGGGAGGATAGAACTCAAACACGTTCGATTTGTAATAAAGTACAACCTCGGAGACGGTGCTGCCGTCCGTTATTACCTCAAAACGTATGCGGGAGGTTACCGTGAGAGTATATCCGTCGTCGCTCTTCGCGATGTCGGTGATGGCGTAGTCCTCGTCGTCATTGTCGTATGCCACGAGCTCTCCGTCCTCCACGACGAACCAAAGCGTCCACTCGTAGTCCGTGTCACCGTCGGTGAAGTACTCGTACGAGGTCAGGAGCGACGTGATGTCGGAGCCCTCGCCGAGCTTTGCGCCGCATACGGGGCAGACGGAGCCGGTCTGACCCTCGTGAGTGCAGACGTCGTCGCCGAATGCGAACGAAATGCTTCCGTCGGCGGCAAACTGCCATGCGCCGAGAGGACCGTAGGTGTCCTCATAAGCGGCGGTGCCCTCGTTCATTACGGTGTAAAGGGTACCGTTCGAGCAAGCCGACGACGCGTATCCGGTACAGCCTACGGAGTTGAAGCCGATGGCGGTATCGAATTTGTCTTTGTTGAAGGCGCAGTCCGCAACGGCGGTGGAGTCGCTGTCGTTTCTGCCGGCGATGGCGCCGTTCTGGGTCTTGGAGGCGGTCAGCACGTCACCGCAGGAATAACAGTTGTAAACGTGCGGGATGGGGCTGCCGTTGCATATGTTGGCGGCGATACCGCCGAGAGAGCTTGAGGAGGGGTAGTTTTCGTCGGATGCGTCAAACGCTCCGGTGAAAGCGCAGTTGACTATGTCGCCGTGGTTCATGTCGCAGATACCGCCCACGTAGGTGAGGGGAGAGCGCGGCAGATTGGCGGTGAACGTAACGTCGGATACGCAGTTTACGATAAGTCCGTAGTTATCGTCGCAGATACCCGCGGCGTTGCCGATAGCCTTTACCGAGCCGTCGACGCGGAGGTTTTTGACGGTACCGTCGGTGCCGATACAGCCGAAGAAGGCGATATCGCACACGGGGGGAATCATCTGATTGCCCATGTCGAGGGTGACGGTGTGTCCCTGACCGTCGAAGGTTCCGTTAAAGGGAGTGTGGAAATATTGAAGCGTGCTGTTTTCGTTGAGACGTCCGACGCTTCCGACGGGGGTGAAGGTTGTGTCCGTTACGATGTCGGCGGTCAGTACGACCGTTATGCCCGTGTAGTCATCGGTCACGGCGCTCTGTGCGAATGCTTTGAGCTCTTCGGGTGTTCCGATGGTAATTGTCTCCGCTTCAGCCGCCGCAGGTACGCATACGAGGACGGATAAGCACATGAGGGCTGCCAGGATCAGTGAAAGAGTTCTTTTCATGGTCTTTCTCCTTTGATGTTGATAGGCACGGGGTGCCGGGAAAATGATACCACGGAAACAGTCCCGTTGTCAACAGGGGGAGACGGATTTGAATCTTTGAAAAAGAATTCTTGCAATTATATATAATATGTGATAAAATAGAACATTAAGCGAGGTGAGACGATGATATTTGAAAAAATGCTGTCGCCCGACGTAATGTTTGATAAATTCTCAAGCGTAACGCCGGACGTGCTCGCCCGCCTCGGTATCGGGGCTCTCGTGTGCGACATAGACAACACTCTCGCAACGTACGACGACGTGCACATGCCCGAAGCGGTCGCGGAGTGGCTGAAGTGTCTCGCGGGCGCAGGTATCGGAGTCGCACTTATCTCGAACAACACGCCGGAGAGGGTAAAGACGTTTATCGGTGACTTTGACGTGCCCGTATATCCGGACGCGCACAAGCCGTCAAGAACGTACTTTCTCGAAGCACTTGAGCACCTCGGGGCAAAAGCGCAGGACGCCGCAGTGCTGGGCGACCAGCTGCTGACCGACGCGTGGGCGGCTCACAGAGTCGGCATGAGGGCGCTCATCGTGCCGCCGATAAAGGACCGCACGGGGCTGTTCTTCCGTTTCAAGCGGGCACTTGAGAAGCCGTACGTAAGACGCTTTGCAAAGACAGGCGGCTTCAACGTCGCCGGAACAATCTGGGGTGCGTGAAAGTAAAGACTTACTTGTAATAAGGTTTTGTTTATTCACGCCGGAACCGGCGTCTGAAAATCCACAAGCAAGGATTTTCGTTTTCCTTGCGGAAAACATGCCGCCGTTTCATCAAGAATTATTTAACGCCGCAGAAATAAGACCGAAAGGGAATTTGATAAAATGAAAAAAGAAAACGTAAGCGGAACCTATCGCCGCATAGTTGCGGAAATGGAAAAAGCGGGACTCGACTATCTGTGGATTTCGTCCCCCGAGAATCACTTTTACTCAACGGGCTTCGTAAACCCCGACGGACGCGTGCTCATCGGCACCGAGCAGTCGTACATGTATGCCGATTTCCGTTACATCGAGCAGGCGAGAGAGAACGCCATTCCCGAGTACGAGGTAATAATGCCCGAGGCGGGAATCCTCGGTGCGCTCCGTGAGACTGCCGCGGACTTCGGCGAAATCAGACTCGGCTACGAGGAGGACAACCTCTCCTGCGCCGAAAGAGACGAAATCGCGAAAATCATCCCCGGCGCGAAGTTTGTTCCGTTCGGCGAAATGATGACGATTCTGCGTTCCGTCAAGAGAGACGACGAAATCGAGCAGATTATCGCCGCACAGAAGATTACCGACGCGGCGTTCTCCTATATTATAAACGTAATCAAGCCCGACATGACCGAGCTTGAGGTTGCCGCCGAGCTTGAATATTTCATGAAGAAGAACGGCGCGGACGACAAGAGCTTCGATACGATTTCCGTATCGGGCAAAAACTCGTCCTCTCCTCACCGTGTGCCCGAGAACAGAAAGCTTGAGCGTGGCTTCCTCACGATGGACTTCGGTGCGCTCGTAGGCTGCTACCACGCCGACATGACGAGAACCGTCTGCATCGGCAAGGCTGACGACGAAATGAAACGCATGTACAACACCGTGCTGAAAGCACAGCTCGCCGCACTCGAGGCAATCGCTCCCGGCAAGAACAACCGCGAGATGGACAAAATCGCGCGTGACATAATCGACGGCACCGAGGGCTACAAGGGTGCGTTCGGTCACTCTCTCGGTCACGGAGTCGGACTCCTCATTCACGAGGCTCCCAACCTCTCCATGAGAGTGTCTCCCGCCACCTTCCTCGTCCCCGGCAACGTCGTAACCTGCGAGCCCGGTATCTACCTTGCGGGCAAGTACGGCTGCCGTATTGAAGACATGGTCGTAATCCGCGACGGTTACGCCGAGGATATCACCCACTCCACGAAGGAGCTCATCGAGCTGTAAAGCTACATATTATATAAGAGGTACCCGATGTTTAAAATAGTATCAAAAGAGGTGCTGAACCCCACGGTCATCCGCATCGCGGTTGAAGCACCGCTTATGGCGAAGGTAGCCGAAGCCGGTCAGTTCATCATTCTCCGCGTTGACGAGGACGGAGAAAGAATACCGCTGACCGTTGCCGACACCGACCCGGAGCGCGGCACCGTATCCGTTATCTACCAGATAGCCGGAGCCACCACGAAAAAGCTTTCATATAAAGAAGCGGGAGAATATATCGCCGATTTCGCAGGTCCCCTCGGCCGTCCCACCGAAACGGACGGACTGAGCAAAGTCGCCGTTATCGGCGGCGGCGTCGGCTGCGCCATCGCATACCCCGTGGCGAAGAAGCTGCATAACCTCGGATGTGAGGTACATACTATCGTCGGCTTCAGAAACCGCGACCTCATCATACTCGAGGACGATTTCCGCGCCGTTTCCGACAGAATGGTCGTAATGACCGACGACGGCTCCGCGGGTGAGAAAGGTCTCGTTACCGAGGCGCCTGAAAAACTCATCCTCGAGGGCAACAAGTACGATAAGGTTATCGTTATAGGCCCGCTCATGATGATGAAGTTCACCTGCCTCGTTGCGAAGAAGTACGATATTCCCGCAACGGTCAGCATGAACCCCATAATGATTGACGGTACCGGAATGTGCGGCGGATGCAGACTTACCGTTGACGGCAAGACGGTATTCGCATGCGTCGACGGCCCCGAGTTCGACGGTCACAAGGTCGACTTCGACGAGGCGGCACGCCGCGGTGCAATGTATAAGGAATTTGAGAAACACGCATACGACGAGGCGTGCAACCTTTTTAAGGAGGGCTGATTATGGCAGACATGAAAACACCGCGTCACGCAATGCCCGAACAGCCCGCGCCCGTCCGTGCGCATAACTTCGGCGAGGTCGCACTCGGCTACGACGAGGAGACCGCCGTTGCGGAGGCAAAACGCTGTCTGAACTGTAAAAACAAGCCCTGCTCGACGGGCTGTCCCGTACAGATAGATATTCCCGCATTCGTTGCGAAGGTAGCCGAAAGGGATTTCGAGGGCGCGTACGCCGTGCTCGCAAAATCCTCGTCGCTCCCCGCGGTTTGCGGACGCGTCTGCCCGCAGGAATCCCAGTGCGAGGCAAAGTGCGTAAGAGGACTTAAGGGCGAGCCCGTGGCAATCGGCCGCATCGAGCGCTTCGTTGCGGACCGTCATAACGAAACGGCGACGCTTCCCGAAGCGGTACCGTCGAACGGTCATAAGGTAGCGGTAGTGGGCTCCGGTCCCTCCGGTCTTACCTGCGCGGGCGACCTTGCGAAGAAGGGCTACGAGGTAACCGTTTTCGAGGCGCTTCACCTTCCCGGCGGCGTGCTCGTGTACGGTATTCCCGAGTTCCGTCTGCCGAAGGCAATCGTGCGCCGCGAGGTAGATTCCCTCCGTGCGCTCGGTGTAAAGATCGAGACCGACATGGTCATCGGTAAGATTATGTCCGTAGATTCTCTCCTTGAGAGCGGATACGAGGCCGTGTTCATCGGCTCCGGTGCCGGACTCCCCATGTTTATGAGAATCCCGGGAGAGGGACTCTGCGGCGTATTCTCCGCAAACGAGTTCCTTACCCGTATCAACCTTATGGGCGGATACAGAGACGGCGCGGACACGCCCGTCATGCACGCCCGCCGCGTAGCCGTAGTCGGCGGCGGCAACGTCGCGATGGATGCCGCACGCTGCGCGCTCCGTCTCGGCGCGGAGAAAGTTTACATCGTTTACCGCCGCTCGGAGAACGAGCTTCCCGCAAGACGCGAGGAGGTCGGTCACGCTCGTGAGGAGGGCGTTGAGTTCATGTTCCTCACCAATCCCACAGAAGTTCTCGGCGACGAGAAGGGCTGGGTGCGCGGCATGAACTGCGTTAAGATGGAGCTCGGCGAGCCCGATGCCTCCGGCAGACGCAGACCCGTAGCGGTCGAGGGCTCCGATTTCACTCTCGACGTTGACGCCGTGATAATGGCGCTCGGCACCTCTCCCAACCCGCTCATCAAGTCCACCACCGAAGGGCTTGAGACGCAGAAGTGGGGCGGTATCGTTACCGACGACAGCGGCAAGACGTCGCGTACGGCAGTATATGCCGGAGGTGACGCCGTAACCGGCGCGGCAACCGTAATCCTCGCGATGGGCGCGGGCAAGACCGCAGCCGCCGCGATAGACGAATATATACAGAATAAATAATAAGATTATCAATGCCGCAATGCGGTAGGAAAGTGTTTGAAAAAATATGCCCAAAAGAATTATCGCAATCAATGACATCTCGTGTGTCGGCAAGTGCTCCCTTACGGTAGCGCTTCCGGTTATCTCCGCGGCGGGAGTTGAATGCTCCATACTTCCCACGTCCCTTCTGTCCACCCACACGGGCGGCTTTACGGGATACACCTTTACCCCTCTCACCGAGGATATGCGAAAGATAACCGCACACTGGAAGTCACTCGGACTCCGTGCCGATGCGGTATATTCCGGCTACCTCGGCGACCCCGACCAGGCGGAAATCACCGCCGACGCAATGGACGCCTTCGGCGGGCTTGCAATCGTTGACCCCGTAATGGCGGACAACGGCAAGCTGTACCCGGGGTTTGACATGCGTACCGTCGAGGTCATGAGAAAGCTTGTAAGACGTGCCGACCTCGCGATGCCCAACATCACCGAGGCTTCGTTCATCACCGAGGACCCGTGCGACGGCTCGGCTCCCGTGCCCGGCGAGGCGCTTGAGAA
>JAZUGD010000268.1:0-16354 GCA_045641025.1 Eubacteriales bacterium | reverse complement strand
GGGCGGCGAACGTCTCCGTCTCGGCGGAGGCGTCGGGCGGCACCGTGAACGCCGACGGCAAGAACGTCGCATCACTCGCACCGGGAGAGTCCGCACAGTTCGGCGGTACCTTCACGGGCAGCGCGACCACTGCAAAAAACGATACCACTACGAAAAAACAGAACAATCCCGTAACCGGCACGACGCAGAAGAACGGCGAGCCCGCAGTACCGGGTGACGTTACGGAGTCCCCGGAGAATCCGGGTACGACCGCGACAACTAAAAAAGGCGAAACCACCAAAAAGGGTGAAACCACCAAAAAGGGTGAAACCACGAAAAAAGGCGATAAAACCGAAACGGAAGAAACCGCTCAGACCACCGAAGCCGTGAGCGGAGACGTTACGGAGACCGTAACGGCGAGTGCTGACGTATCGGAGACCGTGACCGAAGAGACGGAGAGTGAAAGCTCCGCTAAAATTCCCGTATACGCATACGTGATAGCGGGTGTTGCGGTTGCCGCAATAGCGGCAGGTGCCGTAATCCTCATTATCAAAAAGCGCGGCGGCAAGGGCGGCGGCGGAGTCGCGGCGGCTTGCATCGTTCTCGTCATAAGCATTCTTCTCGCGCCGACTTCAATCGCGGCGGGTGAGAAGGCGACCCTTAAGGCTACCGCCAAAACCTCAAACGGCGGCAGCGTAACCGTTACCGTAAGCTACACCGCGGTTCCCGCGGCGGTATCGCATCCTCTCAAGAACACGAGAGTGATGACCGACCCCGGTGCCGAATACAACAACAAGAACGTCGACGCGAGACGCATAGTTCCCGGCGCCGTATCGCTCGGCGACTCGAGAATATACGTCGGCTCGAACGGCATGCTTTACCTCGGTGACGACGTTGAGCAGTACAACGGCACGTCGGTAAAAACCATGTCGGACTTATGGCTCAAGAGAATATCGAACAGTCTGAACAAGCGCAGTGACTGGTGCAAGCAGAACGGCATACAGTTCTATTTCGTAATCTGCCCCGACAAGAGCTCGGTATATCCCGATTATCTTACCAAGGTAACGCGCACCTCGCAGACGCTCACCGACAAGGTCGTGTCTTATCTTGCGCAGAACTGCTCGGCTCAGGTAATCGACCTGCGCGAGCCCGTCCGCGCGGCACGTGCGACCTACGGTGACGACCTCTTCTATAAGTACGATACTCACTGGAACAATAACGGCGGCTACGTCGGTTACCGTGCGATAATCGACCGCGTAAAATCCGCCGTACCGAACGTCGTGGTTCACGATGCGTCCGAGTACTCGGTTGAGCGCTGCGAGACGTACATGAAAGATATGATGTACTACCTCGGCCACTACGGAGAGTATCAGGACTTCGGCCCCGTATATACGCTCCGCTCGGGCATGACCGCAACGGCAACCAAGCGCGCAAGCGAGGCGAGAACGGGTCAGAACATTTTCTGCAGCGCATGGCAGGACGGCTACAGCGACGCGCTTCACTACGTGGAATTTACCAACGAATACAATACCGCCGCACCGAACCTCTATATGACGCGTGACTCGTTCACCGTTTCGATGGTGCACTTCCTCAAGGACAGCTTCGCAAAATCGACCTTCGACTGGACGTTTGACTTCAGCGAGGACAAGATTCTCGCCTCCGGCGCGAACGTCGTGATAATGGAAATCGTCGAGAGAAATATTGTGGACTTCACGTCCTCCTGCAGATAAAAAAGAAAGGGAAAAATCATGAAAAAATTACTTGCTTTGATTCTCGCGCTGCTTACGCTTTCGCTTCTTGCCGCATGCAAGTCAACCGAAGAGACGCCGGCTGCCGACACTCCCGCAGACCTTCATACGCTTACCGACTCCGTAAAGGGATTCTTTGCGGACGGTACCGAGTTCGTATTCAGCGCCGATGAGGAGTCGGCAAACGACACGCTTATCTTCAACTACTTCGTTGAAGACGAGGAGGTTCTCGCGGCTGTATCCGACTACGTGCTCTCCGTTACCGACGGCATGACTGCAGACACCTTTGCCGTAGTCAGATTCAAGGACGGCACTCCCAAGGAGACCGTGAACAAGCTTGAAGAAATATTCAGAACGGTTTACATGACCTCACTGAAGGACAGCCTTTCGATGTACGCACCCGACGAGGCCGCTGCTGTCGGCAACGGTGTGATTACGGTGAGTGATAACTCATGTACTCTCGTCATCTCCTCCGCTCACCTGAACGAAATCATGGAGATAGTGTATTAATAAGACAAACAAAAAAGCCGCATGAGCGGCTTTTTTTATTCTCCGAGGTATTCTTTTATCTGTTCCTCAATCCAGTACGTGAAGCGGATATCCGGCAGACGTTTCGCCGACTCGCGGAGCCGTACGTAGTGAGGCGCGCCGTCAACGGCGCCCTCCCATATATCGGCAAAGCAGAAGTCGTACTCGTCTCCCGTGAGCGATGCGGCGTATGCGACGGCGTCGCCGCGTATTATCTTTATTTTGTCGCGGCACGGGAACTTCGGCAGAAGATGCTTCACGAAAATATCGGTGATTTTCTCGTTCAGCTCGACTACGGTTACCGACGTAACCGATTCCTTCATCGCCGCGTGAAAGGCGTAATATCCGAGTCCGAGCCCGAGCACGAGGCACCGTCCTTCGGCGGCGTCAAGCTGCTCCCTCATCGAGTTTATCTCCGACGGAATGACGCTGACCCACGGCATGTCTCCCTCGTACAGAGCGGGGAAACGTACGGGCGTATCGAAAAAGCCGAGCTTCGGCACGACGAGCCGTCCGTTTACGTTCGGCATATCGTACTGAAATATCTCACCGCGGGCGTATTCCGCCCACGTCAGCGTGACGTCGCCGTCCTTAACTGTGGTATAGTCCGCCGCCTTCATGTACGGGTCATCGGTGATGAATGAGGCGGGAATACGGCGGGCGTTCCCGTAAAGCTCAAGCATGTATTCCGCGTCGGCGACGCGGTCGATTCCGTAGGTGTCGCAGAACTTGCGTATTACGTAAAACGTGCGGAAACCGTCGGGCGTGAGTCCGAGCTCTTTCATCTCGTCAAGCTCTTCTTTCGAATAGAGAGCCATCTCCGCCGCAATCTCGTCCTCGGTGAACGGCACCGCGGGGAACGAGGTCGCTATGATTCTGCCTATGGCGGCACTTACGTCCATTGATTCGTCTCTCGTCATGCGTGCACCGTCCTTTCCGTTTTTCTCAATTGTACCACCGCGGAGCGGAAAATGGAATACCCGTGCCGAAAATTTCCTTTTCGGTTGAATTTCTCCGTATTTTGTGGTATAATATTTTAAATTATCGAAAGCCCGACGTGAAAGAAGGTGACGGGCATATGAGCAATACAAAACGGCTGTTTGCCCGCCGTGAAACCTCCGATATGACCGAGGGCAGTATCGTCGGCAATATCGTACGCTTCGCGCTTCCGCTCCTTGCGGGCAACCTTTTCCAGCAGCTTTACAATATGGTCGACACGTGGGTAGTCGGCCAGCGGTGCGAGGTCGGCGTTTACGCCGCCGTCGGCTCCGTCGGCCCGATTATCAATATCTTAATCGGCTTCTTCCTCGGGCTCTCCACGGGCGCGGGTGCCGTAATCTCGCAGTATTTCGGCGCAAAGAAAGAAGACAAGGTACACGACGCAGTACATACCGCCATCGCGATGACGCTCGTGCTGTGCGTGCTGTTCACCGTAGTCGGCGTGCTGATGACTCCGACGTTCCTTAACATTCTGCTCCGCGGGAAAGAGGGAGCGGAGAATATTTATCCTCACGCAAAAACGTACCTGACCATTTATTTCTCGGGTGCGACGGGGCTTATGATATACAATATCGGCTCCGGTATCCTCCGTGCGGTCGGCGACTCGCGCAGACCGTTCGTGTTCCTGATAGTATCCGCCGTTACCAATACGGTGCTCGATATACTGTTCGTCTTTCAGTTCGGCATGGGTGCCGCGGGAGTTGCGCTCGCAACGATAATAGCGCAGTTCCTCTCCGCCGTGCTCGTGGTCATCGTGCTTCTTCGCTCGAAGAGTGCGATAAGGCTGAATGTGCGCGATATCCGAATCGACCGGAAAATGCTCGGCAGAATCGTCCGCGTCGGCATACCCGCCGCCGTGCAGATGGCGATAACGGCGTTCTCGAACGTTTTCGTGCAGTCGTACATTGCGGGAGTCAACGGCAACATCGAATACTGCCTCGGCGGATGGACGTCGTACTCCAAGCTTGACCAGTTCATCTTCCTGCCGCTTCAGTCGCTCGCCCTGTCCGTGACCACGTTCGTTGCGCAGAACCTCGGCTGCGGCAACTCCAAGAGAGCGAAAAAGGGCACGTGGCTCACGTACGCCATGGCAACGGGTGTTACCGTTGTGCTTATCGCAACGATGATGATATTCGCCCCCGCCGCCTCGGCGTTCTTCAATGCGGACCCGGGCGTCGTCGCCTGCTCGACCGAGCTGATACGTGCGCTCACTCCGTTCTACGTCTTCTGCTGTGTCAATCAGATATTCTCGGGCGCACTCCGCGGAGCGGGGAACAGCACCGCGCCGATGGTATTCATGCTTGCGTCCTTCGTCGGCTTCCGTCAGCTTTACCTCTTCGTTATGTCGAACTATATCTCTAACGACCTTATCCCGATAGCGATGTCGTACCCTGCGGGCTGGGGCGTCTGCGCCGTGCTGACTATCGTCTATTTTCTCATCGTGGGAGTGGAGAAAAACCGCATTAAGCTGTAAAGGCGGCTTGTATATACACAAAAAAGTGAATATGCGCCCGTGCCATTTATACAAAACTTACAAAGTTTTTAAGAAAAACGGGCAAAACTATTGATTTTTTTAGGTGTATTTGATATACTGTACTGTATCAAGGAAGCATTTAACGTCAGGAGATTCACTTATGACTACAAAAGAAATTAAGATAATAAACGCAGTCGGACTTCACGCAAGACCGGCAACATTCTTCATTCAGAAGGCGAACTCCTACAAGAGCTCCATCTGGATCGAAAGAGACGACCGCAAAATCAACGCCAAGAGCCTTCTCGGCGTGCTTTCCCTCGCAATCGTCAAGGATATGACCGTAACGCTCATCGCCGACGGTCCCGATGAAGAGGATGCGGTTAACGGACTCGCGGCTCTCGTTGAGTCTTCATTCGACGAACAGTATCTTTAATTCCCTTTGTTTGAATAACGCTCCGTTTGACCGGTTGAAAATTATCGGCGGACGGAGTTTTGTTTTATGACGGAAAGGTTCGGTGTATTATGGCTGACGTATCTGCGGTAGACCCGCGTCTTGCGCGCCTGCGCGAAAAGGCGTCGGCTTTGCCGCGCAGTCCGGGAGTCTACATTATGCACAACTCCGCCGGAGCGGTCATATACGTCGGCAAATCGCGTTCCCTGCGCGACAGAGTGTATCAGTATTTCGTCGGCTCGCACGACGTGAAGACCGCGCGGATGGCATCGTGCGTGAACGACTTCCGCTTTATCACGTGCGAAACGGAAATCGAATCCCTCGCGCTTGAGAACAGCCTCATCAAGCAGTACACTCCGAAATATAACGTAAAGCTCAAGGATGCGAAATCGTATCCGTATATAAAAATCACCGCGGACGAATACCCGAGAATCGTCGTCACCCGCAAGCGTGAAAAGGACGGCGGCACGTACTTCGGTCCCTATTCGGGAACGTCGACCGCATACGCCGTGACCTCCATGCTCGGCAAGGTGTTCTCGCTTCCGTCGTGCAAAAAGAATTTCCCCGACGACATAGGCAAGGGCAGACCGTGCATGTACTACCAGACGGGACGCTGCTCGGGGCTGTGCACGGGCAAGATTTCAAAAGAAGAATACGTGCACACCGTGTCGATGGCAAAAGAGGTGCTTCGCGGTCATACCGCCGCAGTATCCTCCGCTATTGAGAAAAGAATGTTCGAGTGTGCCGAGGCGGAACGGTTCGAGGAGGCGGCAAACTGCCGCGACAGCCTCGAGGCGCTGCGCCGCGTCAAGGACAGACAGATAGTCGTAGGCCGCCCCGACCTCGAGTGCGACGTAATATCGCTCGCATCGTCGTACAAGGACGGCAAGGCAGCCGAATGCGTCACGGTTTTCTATATCCGCGACGGCTATATAAACGATACCGAGCATTTCGTTTTCGGGGAGTGGGAAATTACCGAAAACGAGGCGGGAGAATCCCCGCTCGTTGCGTTCGTCACGTCCCTCTATCAGGGCAGAGAATATATACCGAAGCGCGTGTGGGTGTCCGCCGATATCAGCGGCGGCGACGAGGAGCTCTTGTCCGATTATCTTTCGGGCATAGCGGGCAGACGCGTCAGCGTAAAAGCCCCCGAAAGAGGCGACGGCGTAACGCTCTGCTCTATGGCAAGGGACGATGCCGTAAGACATATCGAGAACGTCGAGCACCGCGTAACGAAAGAAGAAAAGGCGCTCTCGCACCTTGCTCTGTCTCTCGGGCTCGAGGTGCTTCCGTCAAGAATCGAGGCGTACGATATCTCGAACATCGGAAACGAATTCATCACCGCGGGTATGGTCGTGTACGAGGACGGGCGGCAGAAGCGCTCCGATTACAGATATTTCAGAATAAAAAGCGCCGTGCAGGACGACTATGCGTCAATGCGTGAGGCGCTCGTACGCAGATTTTCCGAGCTTGAAGGGAAGGACGAATCGTTCTCGCGCCTGCCCGACCTTCTCATGATAGACGGAGGGGAAGGGCATCTCTCAGCCGCGCTTGAAGCGATGGAAACGGCGGGTGTGAGCGTTCCCGTTTGCGGTATGGTGAAGGACACGCACCACAAAACGCGCGCTCTCGTGACCGTTGACGGCGAGGTCGGAATCGCCAGACAGAACGACGTGTTCCGTCTGGTTTACGGCATACAGGAGGAGGTTCACCGCTTCACCGTATCCCGTATGAGCGAGGCGAAGCGCAAGACCGTGCGCCGCTCGACGCTTGAGAATATCCCGGGCATCGGGCGTGCAAAGGCGAAGGCTCTGCTTGCGCATTTCGGCAAGCTGACCGCGATTAAGGAAGCGTCGCCCGATGAGCTTGCAAAGGTTAAAGGAATCACTTCGGCAAATGCCGAAAATATATACTCATACTACCGTGAAAAGAAAGGTAAGGACTGAACGTTATGATGAGAATCATCACCGGAAGCGCACGGGGCATTCACCTCGACACTCTTGAGGGAGAAACCACCCGTCCCACCTCCGAGCGGCTTAAAGAAGCGCTCTTTTCAATGATTCAATTCGATATAGAGGGCAGACGCGTGCTCGACCTTTTCGGCGGCTCGGGTCAGCTCGGGCTTGAGGCACTCAGCAGAGGGGCCGACAGCGCCACGTTTATCGACTCGTCCCGCGACGCGGCGGATATAATTATGACAAACGCCAAAAAATGCAAATTGTTCGACAAATGCCGAATATCCTGCATGGATGCGCTTGCGTATCTGCGCTCGGTTTCCGGCTCGTTCGATATAATTTTCATCGACCCGCCGTACGCATCGGGACTCGTACCCGAGGTACTGAAGCTCATCGCCGAAGGCGGTGTGCTTGCCGAGGGAGGCGTCATCGTCTGCGAGACGGGAGTACCCGAAACCGGAAAGAAGAAAAAGAGTCACAGCCGTCCTTCGGAAGAAGAGGAGGCGACAGCCGTGCTTGAGCAGGTGTTCGGAGGAGACGCCGAGACCGCAGACCGTTATTCCGTAAAGCGTACCGGCACGTACGGTGCGGCGAGACTTACTCTGCTTGAAGGGGCTTAATATGGACAAGAAGATTAAACGCGCAATATTCAGCGGCAGCTTTGACCCCGTAACCGAGGGACACGCCGACGTTATCCGCCGTGCGTCGGAGCTTTTCGACGAGCTGTACGTCTGCATTCTCGAAAATGCCGAAAAAACGGGTATGTTTACGGCTGAAGAAAGACTTACGTATCTCCGTGCCGTGACCGACGAGATTTCATCGGAGACGGGCAACGTTATATATGCCGACACCTTCTCGGGGCTTACGTCCGACTATATGAACGAGAAGGGCATCACCTACATAGTCAAGGGAATCCGCAACTCCACCGATTTCGATTACGAGTACGGAATCTCTCTTATAATGGACAAATTCCTTCCGGGTTGCGAAACCGTGCTTTTCCCCGCGGCACCGTCGCTTATGCACGTTTCGTCCACGTACGTGCGCGAGCTCGTGCGTCACGGATGTCCGCTTACCGGAGCGGTGCCCGAATGTGCCGCAAAACTCATTGAGTCGAGGGAGAACAAATAATGAAATTACTTGACAAGAAGACCGAAGAGAAAATCGAGAGCATAATCTCCTCGCTGACCCTTGAGCAGAAGATAGGTCAGATGAACCAGAGCGTCGCATGGGCGGGCACCGAGGAGCAGTATAAAGAAAGAATCCGCCGCGGTGAGGTGGGTACCTTCATCGTAGGCGTACCCGCATATACCGGCGACAGAAGCGCCGAGCACGAGAGAAGACGCTTTCTCAATTCTCTGCAGAAGACCGCGATTGAAGAGTCTCCGTGCGGTATCCCGCTTCTTTTCGGAGCGGACGTAATTCACGGCTACGACCTCGTATATCCCATACCGCTTGCAACCGCCGCGGCATTTGACCGCGACCTTACCGAAAAGGTTTACCGCAATATCGCCGTCGAGTGCGCGAGAGACGGACTCAACTGGACGTTCGCGCCCGTGCTTGACCTCCCGCACGACCCCCGCTGGGGCAGATGCGTCGAGGACGGAGGCGAGGACCCGTACCTGAACGGTCAGACCGGTGCCGCCGCCGTACGCGGCTTCCAGGGTGACCTCGGAAACGCATCTCTCATCGCGTGCTGTAAGCACTACATCGGCTACGGCGCGATGGAGGGCGGACGCGACTACCACAACTCCGACATCAGCGATTACTATATGGACAACTACTACGCGCCGTCCTTCAAGATGGCGCTTGACGCGGGCGCGCTGACCGTAATGTCGTCCTTCAACTCCGTTGCGGGCGAGCCCGTGACCGCGTCGAAGAAGCTGCTCCGTGACCTTCTCAAAAAGAGAATGGACTTTGAGGGCTTCGTCATCAGCGACTACGACGCCGTAAAACAGCTTGAAACGCAGGGCGTTGCCGCAGACAAGAGAGAATGCGCGCGCATCGCGGCAGAGGGCGGCGTCGACATGGAAATGGTCGATACCTGCTACCCGAAATACCTTGCCGACCTCGTCCGCTCGGGCGAGCTTGACGAGGAAGTGATAAACGAAGCGGTACGCAGAGTTCTGAGAGTCAAGTTTGCCGCAAATCTCTTTGAGAATCCGTATAAGGAAGACTACGAAATAGACAAAGCAGAGCACGCCGCGGACGCACTCCGCGTATGCTCCGAGAACGTCGTACTGCTTAAGAATAACGGCGTGCTCCCGCTCTCAAAGGACGAGCAGGTCTTCATGGCGGGCCCGTACCTTAATGAAAAGCATTCCCACGTAGGCGCGTGGGCAGGCCACTACGACGTACAGACCATTCCCTCGTTCAGAGAGGCTGCCGAGAGCTACCTCGGGGAAGGCGGAAAAGTTCAGTTCGGCGGCAGTCCGTTCGGTGACTTCGAAGTCGAAAGCATGGAAAACTGCAAAGCCGTTGTCCTCTTCCTCGGCGAGACTCTGTTCTCCACCGGTGAGGCGGTGTCGGTTGACGACCTTACGCTTCCCGAGGACCAGATTGCGCTCATACACAGAATGAAGAAGAAGGGCGTTCCGCTTGTCGGAGTCATCTGCTGCGGCAGACCGCGTGCGCTCGGCAACGTCATCGACCTCTTCGACGCCGTAATCTACGGCTGGCACAACGGCTCGTACGCCGCACCCGCGATGATGCGCGTGCTTTACGGAGACGCTAACCCCTGCGGACACCTGCCGATGACTCTCCCGAGAGTCACGGGTCAGATTCCCGTATATTATAACGCCCTCTCTCCCGCGAGAGACGTCAACGAGTATTACGGACGTGCGACGAGCTACTACGGCACCACCGCCGCTCCGCTTTACCCGTTCGGCTACGGACTTTCCTATACTGCGTTTGAATATTCCGCCCCCGAATGCGACAAAACCGAAATTTCGCTCTCCGACCTTGAGAAGGGCAAAAAGCTCCGCATAAAGGTCACCGTAAAGAATACGGGAGAACGCGACGGCAAAACCGTCGCACAGTGCTACGTGCGCGACCTCGTCGGCTCGATGATGCGCCCCGTACGTCAGCTCGTCGGCTACGAAAAGAAGAATATCCGCCGCGGCAGAACGACCTCCTTTACCTTTGACATAGGAAAGGAACAGCTCGGCTTCTTCGGAAGCGACAGAACCTTCAGAGTAGAGAAGGGCGAGTTTGAAATCTACGTCGGCGAATGCGCGACAACTACGAACAAAATTACAATTAAAGTTATCTAAGAAGGTTTATCATGGCATATATTACGAGAGCGATGACGAGAGACGGAAGCGCGAGAATCATTTTCGCAGATTCTACCGACGTCGTACGCACCGCCGCAGACATTCATAACACCTCGAAAACGATGACCGCAGTGCTCGGACGCGCGTTGACCGCGGCATCCCTCATGGGCTCGCTTCTCAAGGATAAGGACAACAGTCTCACCCTTCAGTTCAAGGGTGACGGCCCCGCGGGTACCGTAATCTGCGTTTCCGACTATGCGGGCAACGTGCGCGGATGCGCCGACAACTACGACGTCGAGCTTGCGCCCAACGTCGCAGGCAAGCTCAACGTAGGGGGAGCCGTCGGTCACGGCTCGATGTACGTCATCAAGGATATGGGAATGAACGAGCCGTACGTCGGAGTTTCCGGCATCGTTACCGGTGAGATCGGCGACGACGTTACCGAATATTTCGCCTCAAGTGAGCAGACTCCCACCGTGTGCGCACTCGGTGTAAGAGTCGATACCGAAAAGCACTGTATCGCCGCGGGCGGCTACCTTCTCCAGCTTCTTCCGGGAGCGGACGAGGGCATGATTCCCGTGCTTGAAGCTAATATTGCAAAGATGGACTCCGTGTCCTCTCTCATCCGCGACGGCAAGACCGGTGACGAGGTAATCGCGCAGGTCATGGAGGGAATCGAGTTCGACTACTTCGATGAGTTTGACATAAACTATACCTGCACCTGCGACAGAGAACGCTATCTCCTCGCGCTTGCGGGACTTTCCGAGAACGATATGGAAGAGCTCCGCGACGGTAAGCCGATAGAGACCACCTGCCGCTTCTGCGGTAAGACCTACAGCTTCACCGCCGAGGAAATCGACGAGGTCAGACGTAATAAACAGCTGAAGGATTCGGAATAATATGAAAAAATATCTTGTTGTCATCGACATGCAGAAGGACTTCGTCGACGGTGCGCTCGGTACTCCCGAGGCGTTGGCAATCGTGCCCGCCGTCGCGGAGAAGATACGTACCTTCGACGGCGACGGAATCATCGTCACCCTTGACACCCACGGAGACGACTACCCCCGCACCCTCGAGGGCAAAAAGCTTCCCGTACCGCACTGCATAGCGGGTACCGCGGGACACGCGCTTGATGCGGACGTTGCGGCGGCACTCGACGGGACCGACTACGTGGAAATAGAAAAAGAGACCTTCGGCACCTTCGGTGCTGCCGAATACCTCTTTGAGGACTGCCCCGACGGGGATATGGAAATAGAAATCTGCGGCGTCTGCACCGATATATGCGTCGTATCGAACGCACTTATCCTCCGCGCCGCGTTCCCGAACGTGAAAATGACCGTCTCCGCCTCCCTCTGCGCGGGAGTAACGCCCGCACTTCACGAGGCGGCACTCGCCGTAATGAAAAGCTGTCAGATAGACGTTATCGAGTAAAGGAGTTTATATATGTTCAACGCCGAAAAAGTCAAAAACGAATGTGTCGCATGGATACGCGACTTCTTTGAGAAAAACGGACCGGGCTGCAACGCCGTCGTCGGTATCTCCGGAGGCAAGGACAGCTCGATAGTCGCCGCACTCTGCGTTGAGGCACTCGGACGCGACAGAGTCATCGGTGTGCTTATGCCGTGCGGCGAACAGCACGACATCGACATGGCGAAGCTTCTTGTTTCGCACCTCGGTATCCGCCACTATATCATAAACATCGGTGAAACCGTAGAGGCACTTCACCGCAGTATCCCGTTCTCCCTCAGCGCACAGAGCGTGCAGAACATCCCGCCGAGAGTGAGAATGACCACGCTTTACGCCGTTTCGCAGTCGAACAACGGCAGAGTTGCCAACACCTGCAACCTCTCCGAGGATTTTGTAGGTTACTCCACCCGTTACGGCGATTCCGTAGGCGATTTCAGCCCGTGCTCGCACCTTACCGTTGCCGAGATGAAGCAGATAGGAAGACTTCTCGGCCTGCCCGACGTGCTCGTTGACAAGGTGCCGATAGACGGACTCTGCGGCAAAACGGACGAGGAAAACCTCGGCTTTACCTATGCCGAGCTTGACCGCTACATCCGCACGGGAGAGATTGACGACCCCGACAAAAAAGCGCTCATCGACGACAAGCACAGACGGAATCTTTTCAAGCTTGAGCTTATGCCGTCGTTTAACCCCGACCTTGACTGAAAATGCAAAAACCGCTTCGTGAGAAGCGGTTTTTGCGTCTTATTTTGCTTTCTTTTTGCAGCACTTCTTTGCGGGAGCTGCAGGCTCTTCCTTGGAGGCCTTCTTGCCTGCGTGAAACTTTCTGTAAGCCTTGTCGCAGGGGTTCTCAAGCGTCTTGTCACACTCTGCGCAGTAGTCGAAGGTACCGCATGCGTCCTCGCCCATCTCCTCGCTCTTCTTCCATTTGCGGAGGTCAAGCTCCTGCTGCTTTTTGGTGATAGCCATGATAAATCTCCTCGTTTATGTAATATTGACAGCGGATATTATATCACCCGTTTCATATTCCGTCAAGCATATTATGTCAATATTTACACAAAAACGAATCTTTGTTGAAACTTGACAAAAAAACGGACGTGCTCTATAATAAAATCAAATAAAAAACACGGAGGCGCTTATGAGAAAAACGGCACTTCTTCTTGCACTCGTAATCGTGCTTGCGGCAATTCCCCCCGCGTTTGCGGAGAGCGGCTCGTGCACGGAGGGCTTTGTCTGCGGCGACGCGAACGGTGACGGGCTCGTGACCGTCGCTGACGTCGTCGGCGTGCTCAAATACATCGCAAAATGGGAAACGGACGTAAATCCCGCACACGTTGACGCGGTACCCGACGGCAAAGTCACTCTCAGCGACGTTACCCGTATGCTCAAATACATCGCCCGCTGGGACGACGTGCACCGTCTCGGCCACGACGACGAATACGCCGTGGTCGAAGAGGCTACGACCGAGCACGTCGGTCATGCACGGTGGACGTGCAGACTCTGCGGTGACTTCGATGAGGTTGAACTTCCTATGAAGAGTTACTCGATATTCGGATGCGATCTTTCCGATTACGTTATAATATACCTCCCCGGGCTCGGCCGTTATCCGGAGGATATTGCGGACAGAATTACCGAGCGTTTCGGAGTTGAGCTTGAATACCGTGAAATCATAAACACGGCGGAAACGACAAAGGCACGCGAGAAGCATGAGATTCTTCTCGGAAACGTCTTCAGCCGTCCGGGAATGCCGGAGCACGACAAGTACGATTCGTACTGCGGCGTAACGGAGAACGGCACGATATACCTCGGAACTCCCGCGGCGGGTAACTATATTTACATGTGGGAGCTGTTTGCGTCCGAATATCTCGGAGCACCCATGAAGGATGACTCGCTTTGCACCGCGGGCTGTTCGGTAACGGAGCCCGGAGACACGGTGGTACCCGGCAAAACCTCCGCCGACCTTGAGGCGGAAGGCTATTCTCTCGTATTCAACGATGAGTTCGACGGAGAGGACGTAGACTATTCCGTATGGGAACTGCGTAACGAGGCTGCGATGACGGGAAGGGGCTACGACTCGAAATCTCAGGCGAAGACGTACGACGGCAACCTTCATCTCCGTGCGGAATACCTGACCGACGGCGAGTACGGACCGGGCTGGTACGTCGCTTCGCTGCGTCTTAAAGAAAGATACGCACGCGGCTACTTTGAGGCAAGACTCAAATGCAGCAAGTATAATGCCGAATACGGCTTCTGGAGCGCGTTCTGGATTCAGGGTCAGGACCCGTACAAATGGGATAAGTCTCAGGGCGGCGCGGGACCGGGAGGCGCCGAGATTGACATAATCGAGTGCTTTGGCGATAACTGTGCGTTCAGTAACATCTGGGCGTGCGGTGCCGCCGGTATTGAAACCACAGAGCTCGACCACGGTACCTCGGAGGCTACGAACTGGAAAGATAGCCTTGTTGACGACTTCCGCGTTTACGGGCTTGAGTGGGATGAGAACTATTACAGCTTCTATATTGACGGAGTGCTTCTGTGGCGTACCGATTTCGCGACGGGAACGTCGTCCATACCGGAGGAGATAATCCTCACTATGTGTATGGCAAGTACTCTCGGAGACGAGACGACCTTTGCAGCCGATATGGCGGTAGATTACTTGAGGATATGGCAAAAATGATTAAAAAACTGTCTTTCATTCTTGTTCTGTCGCTGCTCCTCTGTGCGGCTCCGCTCACCGTCGGCGCCGAATCGTGCACCGAGGGCTTTATCTGCGGGGACGCGAACGGTGACGGACTCGTGACCGTCGCCGACGTCGTCGGCGTGCTCAAATACATCGCAAAATGGGAAACGGACGTAAACCCCGCGCACGTTGACGCATTGCCCGACGGCAAAATCAATCTCAGCGACGTCACGCGCATGCTTAAATACATCGCCCGTTGGGACGACGTGCACCGTCTCGGTCACGACGACGAATACGCCGTAGTCGACGAGGCTACAACCGAGCACGTCGGTCACGCACGGTGGACGTGCAGACTCTGCGGCGACTACGACGAGGTCGAGCTCCCGATGAAGAGTTACTCAATATTCGGGTGCGATCTTTCGGATTACGTTATAATATACAGCACCGAATTCGAAACGCCTGCCATCAGCGATTATCCGCAGGATATTGCCGATATGATAGAGGAGCGACTCGGAATTGCGCTCGACTTAAGAGAAATAAAAACCGCCTCCGAGATGACGAAGGCGCGTGAGAAGCACGAGATACTCCTCGGCAGTACCTTCAGCCGTCCGGGAATACCGGAGCACGGAGAGTTCGACTCGTTCTGCGGCGTAACCGAAGACGGTACGATTTACATGGGTACTCCCGCACGCGGCAACTATACGTATATGTGGAGGCTGTTCGCATCCGAATATATGGGCGTGCCCATGAAGGGTGACGGGCTGTGGACTAAGGGCTGTTCGGTAACGGAGTCCGGAGACACGGTGGTACCCGGCAAAACCTCCGCCGACCTTGAGGCGGAAGGCTACTCGCTTGTCTTCGCCGACGAGTTCAACGGGGACGGCATAGACTATTCCGTCTGGGACCTCCGAAACGGAGGAAAAACCGGAAAGGGCTACGGCTCAAAATCGCAGGCGCAGACGTACGACGGCAACCTCCATCTCCGTGCGGAATACCTGACCGACGGTGAGTACGGACCGGGCTGGTACGTCGCTTCGATACGGCTTAAAGAAAGATACGCCCGCGGTTACTTTGAGGCAAGGCTCAAATGCAGCGAATATGACGCCGAATACGGCTTCTGGAGTGCCTTCTGGATTCAGGGACCGGCTCCGTACAAATGGGATAAGTCGCAGGGCGGCGCGGGACCGGGAGGTGCCGAGCTTGACATAATCGAGGGCTTCGGTGACCGTTCGCTGTACAGTAATATCTGGGCGTGCGGCGCTGCGGGAATCGAAACCGAGGAGCTTGACAACGGCACGTCCGAACCCGTCGCATGGGATTCGAGCCTTGTTGACGACTTCCACGTTTACGGACTCGAATGGGACGAGGATTTTTACAGCTTCTATATTGACGGCGTGCTTCTGTGGCGTACGGATTTCGCCACGGGAACGTCGTCCGTGCCCGAGGAGATAATCCTCTCGATGTGCATGGCAAAATCTCTCGGAGAAGAAACGACCTTCACCGCCGATATGACGGTAGATTACTTGAGAATATGGCAGAAATGATGAAAAAAACGGCTTTTATTCTTGCGCTTGTACTGCTCCTCTGCGCGTTACCGCTCTCCGTCGGTGCCGAATCGTGTACCGAGGGCTTTGTCTGCGGCGACGCGAACGGTGACGGGCTCGTGACCGTCGCCGACGTAGTCGGCGTGCTCAAATATATCGCAAAATGGGAAACGGACGTAAACCCCGCGCACGTTGACACGATGCCCGACGGCAAAATCAATCTCAGCGACGTCACGCGCATGCTTAAATACATCGCCCGT
>JAZUGD010000267.1:0-1666 GCA_045641025.1 Eubacteriales bacterium | reverse complement strand
GAACGGTGGTAACGGTGTAGGTGCCGTCCTCGTTTTCGGTAACGGTTGCGCCGGCGATTTCATTGCCTTCGGCGTCGAGTGCGACAACGTTCTTCTCGCCTGCGTCAGCGGCGAATTCGTACGTATCGTTTCCTACGGGACCGGTGAAGCTTACGGTTTCGACTATCTGATAGTCGGCGGGGTCGAGAGTCTTGACGTACTTTGCGGTCTGGAGGTCACCGACAGCGTTGCCGGCAAGGGAAAGACCGATGAGTGCGACTACGGGACCGATAACGACTGCGGGCATAAGCTTGTTGATCCACTTAACGCCTGCCGCCTTAACGATGATGGCGATGACTACGTAAACGAGACCCGCGAAGATTGCGCCGAGGATGAGTCCGGCATAACCGAGAGACATCGAAACGCCGCCTGCAAATGCAGCAGCCATGGAGCCGAGGAAGGCGAAGGAGGAGCCGAGGAATACGGGGCTCTTGAACTTCGTGAAGAGGAGGTACACGAGGGTACCGATACCTGCGCCGAACAGAGCGGCGGAGGGCTGCATTCCGTGGCCGATGATAACGGGAACTACGAGAGTAGCCGCCATGATCGCAAGGAGCTGCTGGATTGCGTAGACTACGACCTGACCGAATTTCGGCTTGTCTTTTACGTCATAGATGAGCTTCATGAGAGATTTCCAACCTTTCGAAATTTGTTTGTTTTTCGCACCGCAAAGCCGCGACAGCCCAAAAAAAATCCGCCGTCGGACGGACGTTCGTCCGAAATGAAGGCGGAGCCGCACCGTCGGCGCATGCTGTTATCGAATCAAAATGAGGTCGACGGAGAAGGCTGTTTGACGGAATTGCGCGGTGCGATTGCTTAAACTGTCACATTATAGCACAACAGGTAGTGGTTTGTAAATACCCAAAACGCAAAATATGTAAAAATATTTCGTTTTTTGCATTTTGCCGTCAAAGCGTGTCGAAGCGGGTGTGAAGATTCGTCAAAATTACCTACATCTTTACATAAATAATCATATATTTCGTATTTACAAAAATAAAAAAGCGTGATATAATTTAATGGATAGTGTAATGCTGTCAGACAAGGTTAATTAATTCCACTTATATAGGAGGCTATTTCATGGCAAGAAAAAAGATTTCCATGGACGGTAACACCGCCGCCGCGCACGTAAGCTATGCGTTTACGGAAGTAGCAGCGATTTACCCCATCACCCCGTCCTCACCGATGGCTGAGGTTACGGACACCTGGTCCGCGACCGACAAGAACATCTTCGGTGAGCCCGCGCGCAACATCTTCGGTGACCGCGTAAAGGTCATGGAGATGCAGTCCGAGGCAGGTGCGGCAGGTGCCGTTCACGGTTCTCTCGCATCCGGTGCTCTCACCACCACCTACACGGCATCTCAGGGTCTTCTTCTGATGATCCCCAACATGTACAAGATCGCCGGTGAGCTTCTCCCCAGCGTTCTTGACGTATCCGCGCGCTGCGTAGCATCACACGCGCTCAACATTTTCGGTGACCACTCCGACGTATATGCGTGCCGTCAGACCGGTTACGCAATGCTCGCAGAGTCCAACCCGCAGGAGGTCATGGACCTCGGTGCGGTTGCTCACCTCGCTACCATCGAGGGCAGAGTACCGTTCCTCAACTTCTTCGACGGCTTCCGTACCT
>JAZUGD010000266.1:0-17693 GCA_045641025.1 Eubacteriales bacterium | reverse complement strand
TTCGAGGGCAGTGCCCTTAGTCACGTCGTGGGTGATGAAGCGGCACCTGTCAAAGAGACCGAGCGTCTCGGCGTTTTCCTTTGCTATGCCGAGTGCGGCGGGGGAGATATCAACGAGGTCGGCGGTGACGTCGCCTCTCATATGAAGGAGCGAGAGCGCAATACAGCCGGAGCCCGTGCACAAATCAAGTATATGCCCGCCCGAGGGAATATCTTCATACGCCGCCTCAACGAGCACCTCGGTTTCGGGGCGGGGAATGAGGCAGTCGGGGCTTACCTTGAAGCACAGCCCGCAGAACCACCATTTGCCGAGAATATACTGAAGCGGCTCGCGTGCGGCGCGTCTTTTTATCGCATCGTCAAATGCGGGCTCGTTTATCTCCTCGTCCGACATGATGAGCACGCGCGAGCGCGGGATTTTGCATATCTCCGAAAGAAGAATACGCGCGTCACCTGCGGGAGTCGGGACACCGGCGTCCGTGAGTTGCTTAATTGCCTGTGACAGTGTCATTCTTCGGTATTTTCTGCATTTGCAGAATTATCTTCTGCGTTTGTCGAAGATTCACCGGAGGCCTCGGTATCATCGGGGTTTTCGCTCTCTTCTTCCTCCGGCGGGAACTCGTCGGGCATTGCCGCCTTGAGAGACTTTATCGCAACCTCAAGCTGTTCGAGGTCGGGCTCCTTTGTGGTGATTCTTTGCATGAGAAGACCGGGCGCGGACATGATTTTCGTGAGTAAGTTGTCGTGTCTGCCGGCGAACATAATGAACTCAAAGCTCAGACCCACGAGAAGCGGGAGCAGGAGCAGCTGCAGGCCGAAGCGCGCGAGCATGTTCGTTATCGGCAGGAAGATGAACAGAATAATGCTTATAAGCAGGATTACGAAAATGAAGCTTGTGCCGCATCTCGGATGGAAGCGGGTGCAGGTGGAGGCGTTTTCGGGAGTCAGCTCAAGACCGCTCTCGAAGCAGGCGATAGACTTGTGCTCCGCGCCGTGATACTCGAACGTGCGGCGTATGTCGGGCATCAGGGAAACGAGCGCCATATACGCGATGAAGATACCGATTTTCGTGAAGCCCTCGATGAGCGCGAATACCGCGCCGCTCATCTGCACGTCCGCGAAGCGGAGAAGCAGATACTCAACGAGCTTTGCGAGGTACATCGGTACGAACTTGAACAGCACGACCGCAAGCACGACTCCGAGCACTCCCGCGATACCCATAAGAACGTTCATCAGGTTGTCGCCGAGCTTGTCCTTGAGCCATTTTTCAAACTTCGTTTCGGGCTCGTCGTCGATGCCGAGCATCTCGGCGGATTTGCCGAGCGTGCCGTAGCTGAGCTTGAACGTCTCAATCATATTGACGACACCGCGGATTATCGGAATATTGAAAAACTTGTATTTTTTACGGAGCGACGTAACCTTTTGCGTCTCCGTAATTATTTTGCCGTCGCGTCTGACGGAGAGAGCGCAGTTATCACCGCTTTTCATCATAACTCCCTCAAGAACGGCTTGACCGCCGACCTTGTTGCGTCTCGCCGCGAGAGCGGGATCTATCTTTTTACCCATTGTGAGTCCTTTCTCCGAAGCCGTAAATTACGGATATTCTATCATACGGCGGCGGAATAGTCCATAGTCTTGCGAAAAATTATAAAGTAAGTCCGGATTTTGCCGTACCGGTCGCACGCTCGATTATCTCGTCGCCGCGCAGATGGTCAACGGCAAACGCACGGCGGAGCAGGGCGGACGGTACGAGCGGGTCGTATTTGTCGAACGCGGGAGCCTCGCCGTCACCGACGAGCGAGAACGGGTCGATTCCGTCGTCCGCAATCTGTCGGGATACGCGGGCGATAAGCTCGTCGCCCTTGCATCTCTCAAGCTTGAACGTCATGTAGCAGCAGCCGGAGAAGTCCATGCCCGTGAGACCCGCCCACGGCGTGTTTCTCACGAGATAACGGCGGAGCGTACGGAAGGAGCGCGTGCCGAGCCACGGGAAGTACGCCCACGTACTGCCGCCGAGAGAAACGATATTTTTCTCGGTGATTCCGGTCGCTCTCGCAACCGCTCTTGCCTCACGCAGACGCTTTACCGCACCGGGCTTAAGATACGGGTATTCAACGTCCTCGATGAGCACCTGCCTCATTCTTTCGACCACGCGGGTGTGTATCTCGCCGTAGTCGCCGGGCCAAGATATTTCCGCCTTGCCGGGCACGAGATGTACGTACACGAGCTTGCGTACGGCATCGACGTCCTCAACCTCCCAGACTCTGCCGGCGAGCGCAAAGCGGTCGCCTTTAGGCGGAGCCTTGGTGATTGTACCTATTTCGTCACTTCCGCAGCGGACGGTGAAGTCCTCCTCGTCCTTGAAAACGGCGAAGAACTTGAAGCTGTTCACGACCGCCTCACCGCGAAGCCCCACGAGAAGCTCGCGGTCCTCGGTCATCTCTATCATGTCGTCGCGAAGCATCGCGGCAAGCAGTAGCTTGTAGTCGTCCTTTGATATTTCCTCAAACGGAGGAAGCGTCAGAACTCTGTCCGCAAGCTCGGGAGCGGTAAGCGCACCCGATGAGGAGAGCACCGACAGCGTCTGATGGAACAGAAGACTGTACGGCAGATGTCTCACGCTCGGCGGCTCGATGAACCGTTCTTCAACGTAAAGCTGTATTATCGCTATCGCGCGGAGCAGCTCCCACGGGATAAGCTCCGGCAGAGTTGCATTCGGCAAAGGCTCTTCCTCGCGGAATACCATAATCATCTCCGGCGGGTCGCCGCGTCTTCCCGAGCGTCCGAGACGCTGAAGGAAGCTTGAAACCGACGTCGCCGCGCCGAGCTGTGCGACTCTCTCGAGTTTTCCTATATCTATGCCGAGCTCCATCGTAACCGAGGCGCACGTGACGGCTCTGTACTCGTCGCTCTTCATTTTCATCTCCGCGTCCTCGCGGATTGATGCCGACAGGTTTCCGTGATGAATCAGGAATATATCGGGCTCGTGACGGCGCTCCGCAATCTGTCTTAGCGTTGCGGTCACGTACTCCGTCTCCTCACGGGAGTTGGAGAATACTATCGCTTTTTTGTCTCTTACCGAGTCGTAAAGGAATTCGTATCCCTCGTCCGACGCGGTAGGCACGTTCCTCTCGACGTCCTCGGGTGCGGCGTCCTTCGCTCCGGGAGCGAACACGGGCTCCTTGGTCGTACGTTTCGTTTTTTCTTCTTCCGTTTCGGGCTCGAAGAGCATATCCGCCACTCCCTCGGGAATGTCGGGTACCTCGGCGTTCGCGATGCTTCTCGTGATGTAGAAGTGCTCCGCCGCAAGACGCCAGCGAAGCGTCTCCTTCGGTATCTCGGGCACGACCGTGCCGCGGTCGGTGCCGCTGCCGAGCCATTTTGCGGCGACGTACGGGTCGCCTACGGTGGCTGAAAGTCCTATTCTGCGCGGGCTGTAGCCTATCTTTTTTGCAATACGGTCAAGCTGACAGATAATCTGGTTGCCTCTGTCGGTGCCCGTGAGCATATGTATCTCGTCTATTATAACGTAGCGCAGGTCGCCGAATATCCTGCATATATCGTTCGAGCGGCGCATGAGCATGCTCTCGAGCGATTCGGGAGTAATCTGCAGCACTCCCTTCGGCTCGCGGAGCAGCTTTGATTTAGCCGATACTCCGACGTCGCCGTGCCAGCGCGTTACGGGTATCCCCGCGCCGTCGCAAAGCTCGTCTATTCTCTCGAACTGGTCGTTTATGAGGCACTTGAGCGGTGCTATGTAAAGGATGCCGACGGAATCGGGCTCGTTTTCCCAAATGTCGGAGAGCGCGGGAAAAAACGCCGCCTCGGTCTTACCCGATGCAGTCGACGACGTGAGAAGAACGTTGTCTTCACCGAAGAAGAGCTCTTCGGCGGCGTACGTCTGTACGGGGTGCAGCTCCTGCCAGCCGCGTGAATATATGAAATCCCTTATAAAAGGTGCAAAGCTGCCGAATATTTCCTCACTGCTTCTCATCGCCGCACTCCTCCTTTACTTAAAAATCAAATATCGTCGTGTCAAGTCCGTCGGGTGACGGAATATCGTCCGGTACGGGTACGTCTTCCGGCACTTCCGGGCCGTCGTCGACGGCGTCGACGGCGTCGCCTTCGTCCTCAAGATAATGCGAACGTCCGGTGCGTATCAGTATCTCGCCGAAGGTAAGCTCCGGGTTCTGGTACATAAGGTCGAGCGTCATGAGAAAATCGCGGATAATCTCACGCGGTGTGACCATCTCGGACGCTCCCGTGCGCGAAAGCTCACCGCGCAGAAATACAAGCATTTCGTCGTCCAACAGACGGACGTCGTAGCCGTAATAATTCGCGTGGAGCAGGGAAAGCCTCATTACGAGTGCGTAAAGCTCGCTGTCGGAAAGACGGCGAAGCCTCAGCACGGGGCTCATCATATTGCGCAGACCCGCCTCGGGGAACGCCCCGTCGGAAAGTCTGCTCTTGAGTGCGTCGTAGCTGAAAAGACCGCGGCGCGTGTCCTCGAGAAACTGAGGGGTACCGCCGACGATTATCATAAGCCCCTCGGCGCGTCCCTGAAGGGAATCGTTGTACATCGTTAGCAGCTTTTCATAGTTCTGCTCACGCGAGACTCTGTTAACTATCTTGAAGAGGTTGACCCCCTCGTCGATGAACACGGCGAGTCCCTTGTAGCCTGCAAGCCGCACGAATGCGGCGAGCAGCTTTATCGCGTCGTACCAGCTACCGTCGTTGATTATCGAAAGAGTACGCACGCCGAGCGCCGCTCTTGCCTCGATTTTGGTCGAGTATTCACCGCGCAGCCAGCGCATGCACGCGCTCATTCTGTCCTCGTTGCCCGAGGAGTAAGCGCGGTAATATTCCGCAAGCACGTAGGCGAAGTCAAAGCCGCCGACACCGCTTTCGATGGAGCGGCAGGCGGAGTATATCTTTTTGTCCATTGCCGAGGCGAACGCCTCGCTTTCGGGGGCAAGCCCCTCGGATGCCGTCTCCGCCGAGAGGGACGATAGCCATTTTGAAAGAATCACGGGCAGAGCGCCGCCGTCGGGCACCGCCTTGCACGAGAGATTACGCACGAGCTCGCGGTAGGTCGCGAGTCCTTCACCGCCGGAGCCGGAAAGACGTCTCTCGGGGGAAAGGTCCGCGTCCGCGCAGACGAAGCCTCTGTCCATTGCGGCACTGCGCGTAAGCTGTATGAGAAAGCTTTTACCGCTTCCGTATCTGCCGACGAGGAATCTCATCGCGCCGCCGCCCTCGGCTACGCGGTCAAGGTCGCCCGAAAGCGCGGCAACCTCATCGTTTCTGCCGATTGCTATATATTGCGCGCCCGACCTCGGTACGACTCCCGCCGAAAGAGACGTGAGAAGTGAGCCGAGTATCCTGCGCGGTATCTTGATTTCTTTGTTTTCCATTCGGTATGTGTGCCTCCGTGTACTCAATCGGAGTACGAGCCGTCGGAAACGGCAATCTCCGCCGCTTCCTCGAGATAATCGTCGATAACGTGCCAGCCGTCCGCGCCGTATTCGAGAAGCACGTCACCGAAGGCTTCGGTGGCGGCTTCGTTGACGCGCGCCGCCGCCGTATCGGGGAGCATACCTCTTGCGCGGCAGTATTCCTCAAGCGTGCCGCCCTCGAGCATGTGTCTGACGAGTGCGGGTACGGAGAATCCGTCGTCCGTTTCGGGCTTGGCAGTTTCGGGCTTCTCTTCGGGTACGGGTACGTCCTCGTCCGCGACGGGCATCATCTCAGCCGCCGCGCGGGACTCAAGCTCGATGCGTGACGCGTCCTCCGCGGAGAAGGGAATGTCCTTCGCATCGTAGAATTTTTCATATTCGGGTACGGGCTCGACGCGTGCGTGCGACTTTGCGAAAACGTCGGGCATGACTCTCTCAAAGTACGCGTCGATTGCCGCACGTGCGGTGTCGGGCAGTCCGTCGGGGTGAAGCCGCGACTTTATTCCCGCGGCACGGCGGAGCTTGTTTTCGGTATATTTTATTATTGCGCCGAGCGTATGAGAAATATCGTATTTTCTCATGACGGGGTAGTAGTCTACCGCAAGACGGCGCTTGATGTTGTGCGCGCAAAGTGAGCCGCAGAACGCGTCTCTCGTTACGGTCGCCGCTTTTTTCGTTACGAAGTAGTCCTCGCCGAGCGCTCCCGCAGCCGCCTTCAGCGCTTCCGTATAGTGAGCGTCAAAGCCCTCGGGCAGCTCCGCTTTCGTGGTGCGGTGGTCGTAATCGGCGAACGATTCAAGAAGTATTCCGTCGGTGATGCTTCCGCGTCCCGCCGCCGCGCTGATGTAGAATTCCTTCAGGTTTGCGGTGCGGCAAAGCTTGGGTATGAGCGGGAACATGATCTCCGGCAGAGGGAGAGTGTAAAGCAGACAGAAGTCGCATATCCATTCCGCCATGTATTTGTCAAGCGCGGGATAGTACGTGCGGTAAGCGATGAGAAGATTGCAAAGCTCAAGCAGGTCGTCTTCCCTGTGCTCGCTGTCTGCGGAGAGATTGATGATTTCGTAAATATAGAGGAGCAGATACGAGAAGTCGGTGCGGATGTATTCGCCGCTCCGCGCCTTCTCGCGGAAGTAGAAGTAGAAATTGCTCTGGTATGAGTTGAGCTGTGAATACTGCGGAATATAGGAGAAGAATGGAACGAATTCGCTCGGCTTACCCGGCAGGTCGCGCAGCTTTACCGCGTCGTCGTAGAAGCGCTCGTAAAAGCTGTTCGTCGCGCCCCACGTGTATACCTGAACGCGCTCGATGAACGGGAGAGACGGTCTGTACTCAAAGCATAGCTCCTCCGCTGCCTTCGCGAAAGCTCGCGCACGGTCTTTACCGTACGCGCCGCGTCCCGCGAATCTCGTCCTGCTTTGTACGGAGGGCGCGGCGGGAACCGGCGGCACGCGGATCGCACCGTCGGAATTTTCGGATACGTCGGCGGGAACGGTTATTTCCGCAAAGTCCCTGCTTGATTCCTTGTTCATGCTGCACCCTCCTTATAAAGTGTCGTCTGTGTTTTGCTTCAGTTTGCCTTTGCCGCCATGATCATCTCGGCAAGTGCGACTCTCGCCGCGGCGATAACCTCGCCGTCGGTCGTGTATTCGAGAATACCGGTGGTTACGTTTTCGAGCACCTCGTTCACGGCATCCTTGCCGCAGAGGCTCTCGGCGAGCTTCAGATACTCGAAGTCCTCGATACCGTCGCGGATGTTTTCAAGTCTGAACGAGCCGATGGGCGAGCGCATGCCGTAGCGTCTGCCGCTGTAAATGAGCAGACCGTCGCCGCTGTAGAATTCGTTGTCAGCGGTGCTCCAGTCCTTCATGCCGTGCCAGTTGGTAACGCTCCAGTAGAGACATCCGTCGATGTCGTGCTGATACTGCTGCCAGAAGAAGACTCTGGACTGCGAGCCCTCGCAGTTTACGAAGAAGTTCGCGTACGGGTACTGCGGGCCTACGCAGATGTACCACCAGAATCTGTCGCCGTCCTCCTCGCGCATCTTATTGAAGCGCTCGAGAGCGGGACCGTACTGGTCAAGCGCGTGCTTGCCGTAGGTGAAGGTCGCGCCTGCGATGCCACTGTTGTACGGCGTGAAGTAGCTGCTTATCGGGCACCATACCTGCGGGTACTCGGAGATTATTTCCACGGTGTCCTTATAGTATACCGAACCGTTCTCGTTCTTGAACTGGAACATGTTGTTCGAGTAACACGGTACCACGCTGAACGCACCGGGGAAGAGCTTTTCGGTTTTCTCGCATGCCTTGACGAGCGAGTCGACCTGCTCGTACGAATAAGGCTCGTCTACGTAGTAGAAGTACGCCTTGTCAAGCCATTCCTGCTTCTGAGAGAGCTTCTCGTAAGCCATGACGATGTCCTCGTCCGTCTTGGTCGGGAACGGGCTCTGCTGAGTGCCGTCTACCGTGAAGGCGGTAACACGGGGATTATCGAGGTAGGAGTCTACCTTCGGGTCGTCGAAATCGTAGGGGAGGTAGTAAGCGCAGACTCTGTTTTCGAGCAGGAAGTCGTAGTAAGCCTTGTAGAGCTTATGGTCGTCGAAGTCTTCCTGACCGTATTCGCCGTAAATCGTCCACGAGCTGAGACCGAACGCCGTAGCGCACTTCGTGTCGTCGGGCAGGTCGATATCCCATACCTCGGTGTAAACGTTGATTTTCTTTATTTCCTTACCTGCGGAGTTCTTGATTTTTACCGTAGATACGTACAGACCGGGCTCGGCATCCATTCCTGCCGTAACCTTCAGCATAAGTCCCTGCGAGCGTCCCGCGGTGACGTTGAACCTGTCGGCAACGGGCGGGAGCGGGTCGGGGTAGGTGGCAGTTCGCGAGTTGTCTCCGTAGACCTTACTCGAAACGTAGTGTTCCCAGAACATCTCGGTCTTAAGCGTCTTGCCGTAACCGTTTGAGAAATCGGTGAAGCTTACGGAGAGGTCCTCGTGACCGCTTTTCGATACCATGAGTATCTGGCAAGTCTCGGCCTCGTTCTTCGCCGTCTGCATGCGGAGGGTGTTTGAGTCTCCTATCTCAACGTCCTTGTTCGAAACCTTTCTCATGATATCGATAACGGAGGTGAGAAGGGATGCGTCCTCGTTCTCGGCGACGATTTTCTCCTCGGAATATACTACCTTGAACGCGCCGAAATTAACGTCCCATTTTGCGATGTACTTGAGAGTCAGCGTAACGTCGCCGAGATTCTCTTTTCCGTCAATGTTGACGTCCATCGCGTGCGGAACGTACGTGCCGTCCCATTTTGCAAGCTTCTTGAGCATGGAGGTAACGTCGGAAACGTTGATTTTTCCGTCACCGTTCATGTCTCCGTAAACGGCACACTTGAGAGAGGCGTCACCGAGCGATACGTCAGTGCCGGTCTTCACGGGAGCGGAGCCGTCGGCACCGACCGTGACGTCACCCGCAAATTCCGCCTTGACTTCGTCGGCGGTCATCCCTGCGGCGATGTTATAAAGCACACCTGCATCCCCGTCGATAATCATGTGCGACGCGTCTGTCAGAGCGAATTCTCCTTCAGCCGATGTGGGAGCGCACGAAAATGCGTAAAGCGAGCCCGCGCAGAATATTGCGGCAAGCACGAGAGAGAGTATTTTTTTCATTCGGAAACACCTTCCCTTATATTAGATTTTCACTAATTACAATTATACTACAAAAGCTCCCGCATTTCAAGACGCGGGAGCAAAAAAAGGGCTGCTTTGCAGTCCCTTATTTGTCGAAAAATTCTTTTATTACGTCTTTGTGGTCGGGGGCTTCGTCGTAGACGGCGTGGGCGTAGCCGTCGTACAGCTTAAGCTCACACCCCGCCTCGCGTGCAATCTCCTCGGATGCGCCGGTGCCGAGCATGGGGTCGTCGCGCACACCGGTAACGAGCACGGGGCAGGTGATGCGGGAAAGCGCGTCGCCTGCGTCAAACGAAAGCACCGCTTCGGACATGATTATGAACCGCTCGAGGTCTTCCTTTGTACCTTTTTCTTCCGCGGCGGCAAACGCAAGCGCGAACTTTTCGCGGTATGCCTCGGTGAAAAGGCGTTCGTTCATGTAGCGGTTCAGCGAACGGACGTCGCCTGCGGCGGCGAGAGAGATAAGCGTCTTCATCGTCTCAAGACTTGTTTTATTATTTCTCACCATGGACGAGGAGATAACCGCGCGCCGCACAAGCCCGGGGTAATCGGCGGCGAGAAGCATTGCCATCATGCCGCCCTGCGACGCACCGAAAACGCACGCTCCCGATATTCCGAGGGCGCGCATTGCGGCGGCGGTATCGCGGGTCATGTCCGCCGTGGAGTATCCCGTCTCCATATTTCTTTTGCGGTCGAAGAGATATACGGTGTAACCGTCCTCAAAAGCGGAATAAGAGGCGCGTACCGCCTCGGCGGACGGTGTGACCTGTCCTACGCTTATACCGGGAAGGATGACGAACGGAACGTCGCCGTGCCCGAAGCGGGCGTAATCCATCGTAAATCCGTCGGTCTCGACCGTACCGCGGATTACGGGAGAATCAGAAGTTCGAGCCATTCCATCCCCACTTATCGTACTCGGTGTATTTTACGTATATGCGGTCGGGAGCAAGGCCGAGCTTCTCTCCGAGAACGTCCGTAACCTTTGCGGTTACGGCGTTTGCATACTTGCCGTCAAGCGCGCCGAA
This sequence comes from Eubacteriales bacterium, assembly GCA_045641025.1. Classification (GTDB taxonomy): domain Bacteria; phylum Bacillota; class Clostridia; order Oscillospirales; family CAG-272; genus UMGS1312. The sequence goes on along the minus strand of JAZUGD010000266.1, from coordinate 7,525 downwards.
AACGTGCACGTCGACCATTGCGCATCCGCCGTCGCTCGTTCCGGCGAGCCACATATTGCACTCGCACTCGATTTCGACCATGAGCCAGCTTTCGGTTTTGCCGGGGATGAGGGCGATTGCGCGACCCATTTCGGCTTTGATTTCCTCAAGCACGGCTTTGTCGGTTTTTTCGGTAGTTGATATTTTAATATACGGCATGATAAACCTCCGTTTTTTCTTATTATAACCCCGTTCCATTATCTTTGTCAACGCAAAAAAGCCCTTCAAAAACCGCGAATTTTCGTGCTTTACGTGTTGAAATGAACGACTGTATATGATAAAATAAAAAGAGAACTATTATTTAAGGATACAATCATGGATATAAAGGAACGCTCGCTTGCCGAGCATTACAGACTCAAAGGAAAAATCGAGGTCACCTCGCGCGCACCGCTTGAAACCCGCGACGACCTGTCCGTGCTTTACACGCCGGGTGTCGCACAGCCGTGCCTTGAGATACAGCGCGACCCGTCTCTTTCGTACGAGCTTACGAGACGCGCGAATCTCGTTGCCGTAGTGACCGACGGTACCGCCGTGCTCGGGCTCGGCGACATCGGTCCCGAGGCGGGCATGCCCGTAATGGAGGGCAAGTGTCTCCTATTCAAGGAGCTCGGCGGAGTCGATGCGTTTCCTCTCTGCGTCCGCTCGAAGGACGTTGATACGATAGTAGAAACCGTCGCAATGATAGCGGGCAGCTTCGGAGGCATAAACCTTGAGGATATATCAGCCCCCCGCTGCTTCGAGGTCGAGCGGAAGCTCCGCGAAAGACTCGATATCCCCGTCTTCCACGACGACCAGCACGGTACCGCCGTTGTTGTGCTTGCGGGCGTTATAAACGCGCTCAAGGTAACCGGGAAAGACAAAAAGAACTGCCGCGTCGTGGTAAACGGTGCCGGAGCTGCGGGAATTGCAATAGCAAAGCTTCTGCTTTCGTTCGGCTTTGAAGACCTTATTATGTGCGACCGCCGCGGAATTCTTGCCCGCGACGAGGAGCAGATGAACCCGGCTCACACCGAGATGGCGAGCCTTACGAACGCATCAATGATGCACGGCACGCTTGCCGACGCCATGCGCGGTGCAGACGTATTCGTCGGAGTATCGGCTCCCGGTATCGTCACCGCGGATATGGTACGCTCGATGAATAAGGGAGCGATAATATTCGCAATGGCAAACCCGACTCCCGAAATAATGCCCGACGAGGCGCTTGCGGCAGGTGCCGCAGTCGTCGGAACGGGCAGAAGCGACTACCCGAACCAGATAAACAACGTAATGGCGTTCCCGGGAATATTCCGCGGTGCGCTCGACGTCCGCGCCTCGTGCATAAATGAAGAAATGAAGCTTGCCGCCGCATACGCGATAGCGGGCTCCGTGGCGGACTGCGACATCCGCGCCGACAGAGTAATACCCGACCCGCTTGACCGCGCCGTGTTCAAAAACGTTGCCGAAGCGGTCAGCCGCGCGGCAAGAGAAACGGGAGTTTCGCGCAAATGAACGTAAGAGAAATCGACGTGTCCGCAGTAGCGGACGCGGTTGCGGAAGCCTTCGTGTCGGTCAACTACGAGCTCTCGTCCGACATGAGAGAGGCGCTCGCACGGGCGTCGGAGACGGAAACGTCCGAAACCGGACGGCGTGTGCTTTCGATGCTTGACGAAAACATGAAGATCGCCAAGGAAGAATATATTCCGATATGTCAGGACACGGGAATGGCTGTCGTCTTCCTCGACGTAGGTCAGGACGTGCACTTCACGGGAGGCTCGCTCACGGATGCCGTAAACGACGGCGTGAGACGTGCATACGCCGACGGTTATCTCCGCAAATCCGTCGTCGGTGACCCGCTGATTCGCGAGAATACGGGAGACAACACTCCCGCGGTAATACATACGAGAATCGTCGACGGCGACAAAGTCCGCGTGACCGCCGCTCCCAAGGGCTTCGGGAGCGAGAACGTCAGCCGCATATATATGCTGAGGCCCTCCGACGGGGTTGACGGCGTGAAAGAATCCGTTCTCCGTACCGTGACCGAGGCAGGGCCCAACGCCTGCCCGCCCGTAGTGGTCGGCGTGGGAATCGGCGGTACGTTTGAGGAATGTGCGCTTATGGCAAAGCGTGCGCTCACCCGCGACGCGGACTCCGTGTCTCCTCTTCCTCACGTTGCCTCTCTCGAGAGAGAGCTGCTTGAGAAAATCAACGAAACGGGCATAGGTCCCGGCGGGCTCGGCGGAAACGTGACCGCCCTTGCCGTAAATATCGAGACGGGCGCGACCCACATCGCGGGACTGCCGTGCGCCGTCAATATCTGCTGTCACGTAAACAGACACAAAACGGTTGTATTATGACGGAAATGAGACTGACCTTACCGCTGACCGACGCGGACGTTTCGTCTCTCGCGGTCGGCGACGTCGTGTATCTTTCGGGTACGGTGTACTCGGCGAGAGACGCGGCGCATAAAAGAATGTATGACGCCGTCACACGCGGCGGGGCTCTGCCGTTCGACGTGAACGGCGCGGCGGTTTACTATATGGGACCGTCTCCCGCAAGAGAGGGCAGAGTCATAGGCTCCGCAGGGCCTACCACCTCCACGCGAATGGACGCGTACACTCCCGCACTTCTTGAGCGCGGACTGCGCGTAATGATAGGTAAAGGCAAAAGAAGCGCCGCCGTAAAGGACGCAATGGTCAAAAGCGGTGCGGTGTATTTCGCCGCCGTAGGCGGTGCGGGCGCGCTTCTTTCCTCGGCGATAGTCTCCTCCGAGGTTATCGCATACGCGGACCTCGGCACCGAGGCGGTCAGATGCCTTGAGGTAAAGGATTTTCCGTGTGTCGTTGCGATAGACGCGGCGGGGCACGACGTATACGAAAGATAAACCGGAGAGAAAAATATGATTGATTTTTCCGTTTTCCTTAAGCTTGCCGGCAACGCGCTGATTCCGGTTGCGGTATCGCTCATATTCTACGTTCTCAAACGCAGAACGCGTTTTGCAAACCTCCCGTACGCGGCACAGCAGATAATCATCGGTATCGTGTTCGGTCTCGTTGCGATAGCGGGCACCGAGTTCGGTGTCAACGTCGGCGGAGCCACGGCTAACACGAGAGACGCGGCACCGCTCTGCGCGGGTCTGCTTTTCGGTGCGCCCGCAGGAATAATTTCCGGTGTGATAGGCGGTATCGAGAGATGGTTTGCCGCGCCGTGGGCAGGGTATTATTCACAGCTTGCGTGCACGGTATCAACCGTTCTCTGCGGTCTTTACGCCGCATACCTGCGCAAATTCGTATTTGAAAACAAGCGTGCCTCATGGGGGCTCGGTCTTGCGACCGGTGTCATCATGGAGGTCATTCACCTGATAATCCTGTTCCTGACGCATCTTGACGACGTAAACAAGGTTTATGAAATAATCAAGATATGCGCACTCCCGATGATAATCGCCAACGGCGTGTCGGTCTCTCTTGCGTGCCTTGCGCTCTCGCTTGCCAGCAACGACCTTCTGCGTCGCACCGGTGAGAAGCGCGAGAGGAGCGTGTCGCAGAAGGTACAGTCGCGTCTTCTCATAGTCGTCACCATTGCGTACCTCGTTACTACGCTGTTCGTCTACGTTCTTCAGACGGGCTCGGCTGTCATCAGCGCCGATAAAATAATCAGTATCAATTTAGAGGATGTCAGCCGTGATATTACCGACACCACCGACCGCCGTCTGCTTGAAACCACGTCGAAAATCGCAGATGCCGTAAACGGCGGCACGGCAGATTCGCTTGACGTGATGCAATCGAAATACGGCGTTGCCGAGATAAACCTCGTCGGAGAAGACGGCATCATATACGAGTCAAGCAATCCCGAATATGTCGGATTCGATATGAGGACGGGCGAGCAGTCGGAAGAATTTCTGTGTCTGCTTGATGACGAGAAGGAATTCGTTCAGGCATTTACGAACGTTTCGTTCGATACGAGTGACGACGAACGCTCACGCAAATACGCGGGTATCGTTCTTGAGCGCGGCGGCTTCGTTCAGGTGGGTTCAAACTACGAGCAGTTCCGTGAGGAAATCGAGTCCACGGTTCTCGGCCTTACCGACAACCGTCACGTGGGCGAGACGGGATGCGTTCTCGTAATAGATAACGACGGCACGATAGTCGGCGGCAGGGACCGCTTCTCCTCCTCCGACGCGTCCGGAATCGGACTTGATTTTGCAAAAGTCAAGGCGGGCACGAGAAACCGCTCGGTCGTTGACGGTGCCGATTCGTACTGGAGCTTTGCCGAAGCCGAAGGGTACCGCATAGTCGCGTTCATCCCGTCTGCCGAGGTATACTCGACCCGTGACGCATCGGTTTACGTCAACTCCTTCATGGAGGTTATCGTCTTCGCCGCACTCTTCCTGCTCGTTTATTATCTTATGAAGCGGCAGGTCGTAAGCAAGCTTCACTCCGTGAACGACTCGCTTACGAAAATCATCGGCGGCGACCTCGACGAGACCGTTGACGTCCGCTCGAGCAGCGAGTTTTCGTCGCTGTCCGACGACATAAACTCAACCGTCACCACGCTTAAGCATTACATATCAGAGGCGGAATCGAGAATCGACAAGGAACTCGAATTCGCAAAGAACATACAGCACTCGGCTCTGCCGTCAGTGTTCCCCGCGTACCCCAATATAAAGCAGTTCGACGTTTACGCAACGATGGATACGGCTAAAGAGGTCGGCGGCGACTTCTACGATTTCTATATGCTCGGCGACGACAAGCTCGCTTTCCTCATTGCCGACGTATCGGGCAAGGGAATACCCGCGGCGATGTTCATGATGAGAGCGAAAACCATGCTCAAGAACTACGCCGAGACGGGTCTCCCCGTAAACGAGGTGCTCACCATGGCGAACGATAAGCTGTGCGAGGGCAACGACGCGGGAATGTTCGTCACGGCGTGGATGGGAATCCTCGACGTGAAGAGCGGACGCTTCGAGTACTCTTGCGCGGGTCACAACCCGCCGCTCATTTACAGAGCGGGCAAGGGGTACGAATACCTGAGAGTCCGTCCCGCGGGCTTCGTGCTTGCCGGAATGGAGGGCATGAGATATAAGCTCTTCACCGATACTCTCGCCCCGGGCGACAAGCTTTACCTCTACACCGACGGTGTAACGGAGGCTACCGACCCGGATGAAAAGCTGTACGGTGAGGACAGACTGCTCGACTACCTCAACTCTCACGCGGATGCCTCCCCCGAGAAAACGCTTCTCGGTGTCAGAGAGGACATCGACGTGTTCGTGCGCGAGGCGGAGCAGTTCGACGATATAACGATGCTCGGACTTTTATATAACGGCGAAGGAAACAACAACATGACAACAAAGACTTTTCCCGCAGAGAAGGCGGCACTCGACGACGTAAACGCATTCGTCGAGGGAATGCTCGAGGAGGCGGGTGCCTCGGTGAAAACGACGATGCAGGTGCTCGTCGCAGTTGAGGAAATATTCGTAAATATCGCAAGCTACGCATACCCCGACGGAGAGGGCAGTGCCGACGTTTCCGTTTCGTGCGAGGGCGGCGTGGCAACCGTATCGTTCTCCGACGGCGGCGTGCCGTTCGACCCGCTTGCCAAGGACGACCCCGACGTGACCGAAAGCGCCGACGAGAGACGCATCGGCGGACTCGGAATCTTCATGGTAAAGAAGTCCATGGACAGCGTATATTACGACTACAGAGACGGCAAGAACGTCTTCACGTTCACCAAGAAATTATGAATATAGTAGACGAAGCGGCACATTTCGCGGTTGACTGTCATTCGGGGCAGGTACGAAAGATGCACAATGTACCGTTCGTGCTCCATCCGATGGAGGTTGCGGCTATTGCCGCGACGATGACGGAGGAGAGAGAAACGATAGCCGCCGCACTTCTGCACGACGTTCCCGAGGACTGCGGAGTCGGACTCGACGAAATCCGCGCACGGTTCGGGGACAGAGTCGCGTATCTCGTGGAGTGCGAAACCGAGGACAAAATGAGGGAGCGTCCCGCGGGAGAAACGTGGAAAGAGCGCAAGGAAAAATCCCTCGTAAAGCTCATAGAGAGCAGCGACAGGCAGGAGAAAATCCTGTGGCTTTCCGACAAGCTCGCAAACGCGCGCTCGTTTTCGAGAGAGTACGACGTTTCGGGCGACGGGGTGTGGAATCACCTCCATAATAACGACAAAACGGCGCAGGAATGGTATTACCGTACCGTCGCCGATGCGGTATCCGAGCTTTCGGACACCGCGGCATATAAAGAATACGTAACCATACTTGATAAGCTTTTCGGCTGAAGGAGAAAAACATGACAAAGTTACAGTCCAACATCACCGCGGGCGTGCTCACGCTCTTCCCGTACGGCAGAGTCGATTCCTCAAGCGCACCCGAAATCGAGGCGCAGATTGACAAGGCTCTTGCCGAGCATCCCCACGAGTCCGTCGTGCTCGACGTTGAAAACCTCGAGTACATCTCAAGTGCGGGACTCCGCGTAGTGCTCCGCCTCCGCAAGAACGAGCCCACGCTCACCATAGTCAACGCGGGAAGCGAAATCTACGAGATTTTCGAGATGACCGGCTTTACCGAGATGATGCCCGTACAGAAGGCATACAGACGCGTTTCCGTAGACGGCTGCGAGGTCATCGGTCAGGGCGCGAACGGTAAGGTTTACCGCCTCGACGCCGACACCATCATCAAGGTTTACATGAATCCCGAAAGCCTTGACGACATCCACCGCGAGAGAGAGCTTGCGCGCCGTGCGTTCGTGCTCGGCATCCCGACGGCTATCCCTTACGACGTTGTAAAGGTCGGCGATCTCTACGGCTCCGTATTCGAGCTGCTGAACGCCAAGTCGTTTGCAAAGCTTATACAGGACGACCCGTCGTCTCTCCCCGAGGTAGCACGCATGAGCGTCGACATCCTCAAAAAGCTTCACTCCACCGAGGTGAGCCCCGACGATATGCCCGACTATAAGGCATACGTGCTCGAATGGGCTGATTACCTTAAGGATTATATCCCGACCGAGAAATGGCAGAAGCTGCACAACCTTATTGCGGCAGTGCCCGACAGCAACTGCATGATTCACGGTGACTACCACCTGAAGAACGTCATGCTCCAGAACGGCGAGGCGCTTATCATCGATATGGATACGCTCGCTCACGGTGCCGCCATATTCGAGTTTATGTCCATATTCAACGCATACATCGGCTTCTCCGCGCTCGACCCCGCAAACTGCGCTTTCCTCGGGCTCACTCCCGAACAGCAGAAGGAGTTCTGGAACCTGACTCTCAGGTATTACCTCGATACCGACGACGAAGAGAAGATTCAGAACATGGAGAACAAGGCGGCGCTTCTCGGATATATGCGTATGTACCGCCGCTCGATAAGATACGAGCTCGACAAGACCGAGCTTGACCGCGCAAAGAAAGAATACTACCGCGAGCAGGTACTCGACCTTATCGATAAGGTCGACTCTCTTGAGTTCTGAGGTGACGAAATGTTTGACGTAAGACC
>JAZUGD010000265.1:0-1797 GCA_045641025.1 Eubacteriales bacterium | reverse complement strand
AGCCGATGTATTTCGGCTGCTTTTTGTTTTACAGTTCGAGTCTCATGAGGATGAATTCCTGATACCGTCCGTCGCGGGTACGCATGCCCTGCGGGTTTCTGCCGTATTCGGTGAAGCCGACGTGCTCGTACAGACGTACGGCGCGGGTATTGTCGGACACGACGCTCAGCTCAAGCTGACTGTAGCCTGCCGCCCTCGCACATTCGATGCACGATTCGGTCAGCGCTCTGCCGATGCCCCGTCCCCAGTATTCCCTGAGGATGCTTATACCGAATTCGGCGCGGTGCATTATTTTATCGTGCCCGCCGACGGGTGACACTCCCGCCGTGCCGATGACCCTGCCGTATGCAACGGCGATGAGCTCGACCGCGCGCGGGTCTGACCCGGTCTTCGTGATGAATTTCTCCTCATCCTCGACGCCGAAATGAATCTCGTCGGGATAGGTGAGAAGGTTGTCGGTTTCCGCGTGCGCCGCACGGAAGTTTTCAAGCACTGCCGCGGCGTCGTCCGCTTCGGCGCTTCGTACGGTACATACGGTACCGTCACGAAGCAAATATTCTTTTTCAAACGTCATTTTTCAAGTCTCCTGAGCAAATTTATGAGCGGGACTATGAGCAGCCCGCAGATAAAATTGCTTACGCCGTGTATCGCGTCGAACGGAAGCCCCGCCGCTATCCACGCGAGCGTGGTTTTGGCGCTCATGCCGAACATAATCGCCTGCGCGGGTGCGTAAAGCACGCCGAACAGAAGCCCGTGAAGCCCCGACACCGTCATATAGATTACCGGCGCGAGCTTTTCGGGGAGTTTTTTCGGCAGCAGCATTACCGCCGCCCACAGCACCGTCCACACGTAGAGGTACGGTATCCACCACGACGCAAAGCCGCCGTATATGCCGCAAAGCAGTACGAACACGTATATCGGATACAGTGCGCGCACGCGGTAAACGACGGTTGCCGCTACGATGAATACGCCTATGACGTGAATATTCGGAAGCACGTCGAGAAGCACCTTCGACACGAACATCAGCGCTCCGAGCGTGCCGAACACGGCTACGTCTCTTACTCTTTTTTTCACTTTTCGACCTTGAAGCCGTATATCGCTCCGGGAACTATTTCGGTATTTCCGACGCCGGACGTGGCATATTCGCCGTTCACGTAGAACGCCCAGTACGTACCGTCGGTCTCGTATTTTGCCTCAACGCCGTTTACGGACGTTACGTAAAGCCCGAAATCGCCGTATTCGCCGTCGATGAGTCCTAGATCGGTGAGTGCGTCAGCCACTACCGTTCTGTCGGTATTCACGAGGAATGCGTCGGAGCTGCCGTCGTCGTAAGTCACGGTAAGGGTAAACTGTCTCTTTCCCTCTCCCACCTCAACGCACGGTTCAACCGTTTCGGACGTTGTGCCCGGAGTTCCGAGCGGGGCTTCGTCTTTTTCGGCGTTACATCCGGTGAATGAGAGTGCCGTTACCGCAATAAGCACAAAACACAGGAAAAACGTCAAAATGCTTTTTGTCATTCTGTTTTTCATTATTGTTCTCCTTAAATGATTTTGTCACGTCCTTCCCGGCTCTCGCGGTACTTTCGGGCGTGCAATTTGTACACGGGTATTTCGACTCGACGCATCCGCTTACCTTCTCGGACCTGCGTCCAATGGCTTGCCCCCGGCTGCGGCACCGGGCAGAAGCGGACCTTTTGCGCCTCACGGCGACGGGCTCGTACGGGATTTTCACCCGTTTCCCCTGAGTACGGTATTATTATAGCACAAAAAGCAAAATATTGCAATAAAAAGGCACTCA
>JAZUGD010000264.1:0-12036 GCA_045641025.1 Eubacteriales bacterium | reverse complement strand
AGTTTGCGTCAACCTCACCGCTGTCTACAACCTTGTTGGGCTGTACGTAGTCGGTGTATTCGATGATGTTGAGGGTGATTTCCTTCTCTGCGAGGATTTCCTTAACTACGCCGAGAATCTGTGCGTGAGGCGTGGGGGATGCAGCTACGGAAATCTCGGTGCCCTTGAGTGCGTCGTAGTCAACGGTGTCGTCAAAGCCGCTGCCGGGCTCTTCAACTACGCCTACAACGGAGCCTTCGTAGTTTGCCGCTATGTAGTCCGCTACCTTCTGACTCTTGAGCGCTGCTGCGAGAGCGAGAATCTTGGGCTCGTTTTCATTGCCTTCCTTAACCGCAAGAATGTTGGAGTATGCGGAGAAGGAGCCTTCTACTGCGAGAGCGTCCTTGGCGGGGTTGATGCCCGCGTCGATTGCGAAGTTGGAGTTGATTACGCCGAAGTCGAGGTCCTTGAGCATGTTGGGGATCTGAGCTGCTTCAACTTCCTTGAATTCGATGTCGTAGGGGTTCTCTTCGATGTCGAGGATGGTGGCGGTGATGCCGGCACCTTCCTTGAGCTTGATGTAGCCGAGGTTTTCGAGAAGCATGAGTGCGCGTGCCTCGTTGGTGGTGTCGTTCGGAACACCGATTACGGTCTTACCGGAGTTGTCGCTGCAGGAAGCGAATGCACCGACGATGCCGAGAGAGAGCACGAGTGCGAGTACGAGTGAAAGTATTCTTTTCATTGTTATTCTCCTTTTTTCCGCAAATGGGCGGATAATTATGATAAATTTACCACAAACATGTGGGTTTTGTCAAGATTTTTCGAATATTTATTCTGCGGAAAAGAGTGACGACGAAAGATATCTCTCTCCCGTATCGGGGAGAAGCACGACTACGGTTTTGCCCGCGTTCTCCTCACGCGATGCGATTTCGGCAGCGGCGGAGAGTGCGGCACCCGAGGAGATGCCCACGAGAATACCGTCAGTGCGCGCAACCTCGCGTGCGGCGGCAAAGGCGTCCTCATCGGTTACGGGGAATACTTCGTCAAGCACGGACACGTCAAGTGCCTCGGGAACGAACCCCGCGCCGATGCCCTGCAGACCGTGCGCTCCCGCACTGCCGCCCGAGAGTACTGCGGAGGTCGCAGGTTCGACACCGACAATTTTAACGGAAGAAGATTTTTCCTTCAGGTATCTGCCCGTACCGGTCACGGTACCTCCCGTACCGACTCCGGCAACGAAATAATCTATGCATCCGTCTGTGTCTCTCCAGATTTCTGGCCCGGTTGACGCGTAGTGCGCGTCGGGATTTGAGGGGCTTGTGAACTGCCCTGCGATAATCGAGCCCGGCACTTTTGCGTGAAGCTCTTCCGCTTTGGCGATTGCGCCGCTCATGCCGTCCTTGCCCGGGGTGAGCACGAGCTCGGCACCGTAAGCGCTCATGAGGTCGCGTCTTTCCTTGGACATGGTTTCGGGCATGGTGATGATGAGTCTGTACCCCTTGACCGCGCAGACGGCGGCAAGCCCGATACCCGTATTGCCCGACGTGGGCTCGATAACGGTACCGCCCGCCTTGAGTCTGCCGCTTTTCTCGGCGTCGGTTATCATGGAGAGCGCCGCTCTGTCCTTGACCGACCCAGCGGGATTGAAGAATTCGACCTTTGCGACAAGACGTGCGCACAGATTATGAGCGCGTTCGTACCCGCAAAGCTCGAGAAGCGGTGTATTGCCTATAAGCTCGGTGATTGATTTGTTTATCATTGTTTTATCCTTTTATTGCTTTGATTGCGCGTCCGACCGCGTTTGCAACGTCGGAGGCGAGGAGGCTGTACTCGGACGAGTCCCCGGCGGCGATACGTCCTGCGGTACCGTGGACGTAAACGCCCGCTATGCACGCGTCAAGAGCGTCTTTTCCCGCGGCGAGGAACGCGCCGATAATGCCCGAGAGCACGTCTCCGCTGCCGCCCTTTGCGAGAGCACTTGAGCCCGGTGAGGCGAGGTACACCTCATCCCCGTCGGTTATGACGGTCACGCTGCCCTTGAGCACGACGGTGACGCCGTACTCTGCGGCGAAAGCGGTAGCCGCGCCGATAACGTCGGCGCAGATTTCGGGCACGGTGGTCTCCGCAAGGCGGGACATTTCCGCCGGATGAGGAGTAATGATTGTGGGATATTCTCTGCTTTTCAGCTTTTCGCGGAGTACCTTGCTCGCGGAGATTATATTGAGACCGTCCGCGTCGATGAGGAGCGGCTTCTCGGCCTCGAGAAGACTGTATATTATTGCGGCGGAGGCGTTGCCCGTGCCGATGCCCGGTCCCGCTGCAACCGCCGACGCGCCGTCTACCGATTTTGCGAGCGCGTAAAGGCTGTTTGAATCTTTATAGGGAGTGACTATCGCCTCGGGCAGTCGGGTCTGAAGCGGTATCATGCATTTTTCGGGAGTGTAGATCTGCGCGAGTCCGACTCCGCTTCTGTACGCACCGAGCGCGCAGAGATAGGCGGCTCCCGCCATGCCGATGCTTCCGGCGGCACAGAGGAGCTTGCCGTACGAGCCCTTGTGACTGTCGGCGTGCCGCTCCGGTATACGTGCGGCGGCATCGGAGGCTTCGACGAAGTTAATTTTTACGCCGTCCCCGGCACCCTCGGTACCGATGCCGATATCTGCGACGGTGACATTTCCCGAGTATTCTCTGCCCGGATAGAGCAGAAGCCCCGGCTTGAGGTATGCAAACGTAACGGTTGCGTCGGCTCTCACCGCCGTACCGCAGACCGCGCCCGTGTCGGCATTGATGCCGGACGGAATGTCAAGCGAGAGCACGGCGACTCCCGATTCGTTAACGGCGTTTATGATTCCCGCAACGTCCTCACGCACGTCGCCCTTAAGACCTATGCCGAGAATTGCGTCGAGCACGAGGGTATAACCGCTCGGGTCCGGAGAGACCTCGGGTACTCCCGCACGTCTTGCCTCGGCAAGACGGTACGCACATTCGTCCGTCGCGTGTGCTTCGTCGCCGACGAAGGCAAAGGACACGGGGATTCCCTCGCTTCTGAGCATTACCGCGGCGGCAAGCCCGTCGCCGCCGTTGTTGCCCGCACCGCAAAGCACGAGAGTGCGCGAGGTATCAAACGTACCGTCAATCGCGCGGTCCGCCGCGGCGCGTGCCGCCCTCTCCATAAGGGTGCGCGAGGGTGTCACGTTAGCGATAGTGTATGCATCGCAGTTTTTCATTTGGGTTGACAGAAGTACTCTTTTCACGGTGTATTCCCTCTCCGTCAGTTCCAGAGTCCGGCGTATACTCCGCCGATGGCGAGAAGTTCGTCGTGAGTTCCTCTCTCGACGACGCCCTCTTTATTTATGACGAGAATTTCGTCGGCATTCTTAACGGTGGTAAGACGGTGAGCGACGACTATCGTCGTTCTGCCGACACTGAGCTCTTCAAGCGATTTCTGAATCATTCTCTCGGTTACGTTGTCAAGCGCACTCGTCGCCTCGTCGAGAATGAGGATGGGCGGGTTTTTGAGGAATACGCGGGCTATTGCGATTCTCTGCTTCTGCCCGCCGGAAAGCTTTACGCCTCTCTCACCGACCCACGTATTATAGCCGTCGGGGAGTGACATTATATAGTCGTGGATGTTGGCGCGGCGTGCCGCCTCGTGTACCTGCTCCTCGGTGACTCCGGGACAGCCGTACGCGATGTTTTCGTATACGGTGGTATTGAACAGGAATACGTCCTGTGCGACCATACCGATGTTCTTGCGGAGAGACGAGCGCGTATATTCGGTAATGTCGGTTCCGTCTACGGTTATTGTACCTCCGTTCAGGTCGTAGAAACGCGGAAGAAGATGGCATATCGTGGTTTTGCCGCCGCCGGACGCGCCGACGAGCGCAATCGTACGTCCCGCACCTACGTGGAAGCTGAGGTCTTCAAGCACCTCCTTGCCGTTCGAGTACGAGAACGTGACGTGGCTGTACTCGATCTCTCCCCTGAGGTTTTCGGCGATTTTGTCACCGGTTTCCTTCTCGGGCTCGTAGTCCATTATCTCGCAGAAGCGGCGGAAGCCGGTCATACCGTCGGTATACTGCTCCGCAAATGCGGCAAGACGGCGTATCGGGTTCATGAATACGCTTATGTAGAGCGCGAACGCGGTAAACTCGGCTACGTCGATTTTGCCGAAGTAGCAGAAGAGTCCGCCCGCAAGGTACATTGAGAAATGCAGGAAGTCGCCGATGAAGGTAAGCCCCGTATGGAATATCGCCATCTGACGGTATGCGCCCGCTTTAGCCTTGAGGAAACGGGTATTGCCGCGGTCGAAGCCCTCCTCTTCGTCTTTTATATTGTCGTACGCCTTGGTTACGCGGATTCCGGAGATACTGTTCTCGAGAGATGCGTTGACCTCACCTATCTCAACGCGGGAGGCGGTGAATGCGTCGTTCATCTTTTTTCGCTTTGCCATGGCGAACAGCACCATGAACGGTACCGCCGCATAGAGGATGAGCGTCAGCGCGGGGCTGATGTTGAACATAAGAATGAACGCGCCGACGAGCATGACTACAGATATAAGTAAATCCTCGGGACCGTGGTGGGCAAGCTCGGCTACATCCTGAAGGTCGTTGATGATACGGGACATTATGGTACCCGTTTTGTTATTGTCGAAATACTCAAGCGGGAGTCTCTCGAGGTGCGAGAAAACGTCGCGTCTCATATCCGCCTGCATGCCTACGCCGACTACGTGGCCGTAATACGCTACGAAGTAGTTGAGAAAGATTTTTATGAGATACGCGCCGAGAAGCACACCGGTGCATACGAGTATCGCGGTGAGCAGTTTTTCGGGTATATATTTTTTGAGCAGAAGCTCGGTCAGCTTGGGGTAGAAAAGGTCGCACGCTGCCAGAAGAAGAGAAAACACGAGGTCGAGTGCGAACAGCAGAACGTGCGGTTTGTAATACTTGACGAAACGGCGCAGCATAACATCCTCCGGGAAAACGTAAATTCATATTAATTATACAATATTTTACTTTATTTTGCAATAGTTTCGGGCATAAGTTTGAGGCCGGTTGTGAGAGGTCACAAAACCGCCGTAAATAAGCGTAAAACGGGAGTTTTTTTCTTGACACGGAAACCTTACGGTGATATACTTATACTATAAATAATATTATAAGGGGCGACTTTGCCCTGTGCGACATTTCCGCATAACGGACAGGCGTACAAGGAATACTTTTATAAGACTTCGAAGGAAAAAGGAACGCTATGACAAAAGACAAGAAAACGGACGAACGTTCGCTTCCCGAATACCTTTTCAGGCAGGGGACGAACTACAAGGCGTGGGAATATCTCGGCGCACACCGTACTGCAGACGGCTACGTTTTCCGCACGTGGGCACCGTCGGCCTCCTCCGTTTCTCTTTGCGCGGACTTTACCTCGTGGATTATAGGTCTCCCGATGGTGAAGGACGAGAGCGGTATATGGATTGCGGAAATTAAAACCGACGAATCCTTCGAGGGGCAGAGATACAAGTTCAAGATAAAGGGCGTGAGCGGCGAGCACATGAAGAGCGACCCGTACGGACGCCGCTTTGAATGCCCGCCCGACACCGCGTCAATCGTATGCACGGACGTGCCCTACGAATGGGGCGACGGCGAGTTTCTCGAAAACCGCAAAAAGCTTGCAGACTCAAGCGGTCATTTCAGACCGTACCCGCTGAATATCTATGAAGTACACCTCGGCTCGTGGCACACGAAGGACGACGAGTGCACGAAGGACCGTGAGCACTATCTCTCGTACCGTGAGCTCGGTGACAGACTTGCCGAGTACGCGTCCGACATGGGCTTTACCCACGTTGAGCTGCTACCCGTAACGGAGCATCCGTTCGACGGCTCGTGGGGCTATCAGGTTTGCGGATACTACGCGCCGACCTCGCGCTTCGGCACGCCCGAGGACTTCAAATATTTCGTCGATACCCTGCACCGTCACGGTATCGGTGTGATACTCGACTGGGTACCCGCTCATTTCCCGAAGGACGAGCACGGACTTTACGAATACGACGGCGGTCCGCTTTACGAATATCAGGGACGCGACCGCATGGAGCACCGCGGCTGGGGCACGAGATTCTTCGACGTAGGCCGCGAGGAGGTACAGTCGTTCCTCATATCGAACGCGCTCTATTGGCTTGAGGAATACCACGCGGACGGTCTTCGCGTTGACGCCGCCGCCGCGATGCTGTACCTTGACTTTGACCGTCTGCCCGGCGAGTGGATACCGAACGTAAACGGAGGCAGAGAAAACCTCGAGGCTGTTGCATTCCTGCGCAAGCTGAACTCCGTCGTGCTCTCGCGTCACCCCGACGCCATCATGGCCGCCGAGGAATCAACGGCGTGGCCGATGGTAACGAAGCCCGCGGACGTGGGAGGCCTCGGCTTTAACTACAAATGGAACATGGGCTTTGCGAACGACATGTACGACTACGTCGCAAAGGACCCCGTTTACAGACGCTATATTCACGAGAGACTTACCTTCCCGATGATGTACGCGTTCAGCGAGAATTTCATTCTTCCCGTATCGCACGACGAGGTGGTACACGGCAAGAAATCTCTCGTTGACAAGATGTTCGGCGAGTACGACGAGAAGTTCGCGCTTATGCGGACGTATCTCTCGTTCATGTACACGATGCCCGGTGCGAAGCTTCTCTTCATGGGAACGGAGTTCGCGCAGTTCCGTGAGTGGGACTACGAGAACGCGCTCGAGTGGTTCATGCTGAAATATCCGCGTCACTCGGAGATGAAGCAGTTCGTTCACGACCTGTGCCACCTTTACAAGGATTCCCCCGAGCTTTGGGAGATTGACGACGGCTGGGACGGTTTCGAATGGATTCACGCGTCGTACAGAGACGAAAACCTCGTATCGTACAAACGTACGGACACGAAGGGCAACTCTCTTATCTGCGTGCTTCATTTTGCGCCGAACGAAACGCACTATAATCTTCCCGCCGATAAGGGAGAATACGAGATTATAATCTCAAGCGACGAATACCGCTACGGCGGCGGCGCGAAGCTCTGCGCCGGAAAAATCAAGCCCGTCAAAATTCCCGTCCCCGCCGAGAAGGGAGAGAAAGTGAAAAAGCGTACCGAATACCGCTATGAGCTTTCCTTCGACCTGCCCGGCAACACGGCTATTATAATTCGAAAAATCTGACCGAGGAGGAATATTTTATGTACAAAAAAGCAACATGCGTGGCAATGCTTCTTGCCGGCGGACAAGGCAGCCGTCTGTACGCGCTGACGGAGAAAACCGCCAAACCCGCCGTAACCTTCGGCGGTAAGTACCGCATTATCGACTTTCCCCTCTCCAACTGCGTCAACTCCGGTATTTATACCGTAGGCGTGCTGACGCAGTATCAGCGGCTCGTGCTCAACGAGTATATCGGCAACGGTCAGCCGTGGGACCTTGACCGTCTGCAGAGCGGAGTCATGGTGCTCCCTCCCTATCAGGGCAAGAAGGGCGGCGACTGGTACCGCGGTACCGCGAACGCCATTTATCAGAACCTTGATTTTATAAGACGCTACGACCCCGATTACGTACTGATTCTCTCCGGCGACCATATCTACAAGATGGATTACGCCGACATGCTGAAGACTCACGTCGAATCCGGCGCCGACTGCACCATCGCGGTGCTTGAGGTTCCGATGGAGGAGGCAAGCCGCTTCGGTATCATGAACACCGACGAGAACATGAGAATCGTCGAGTTCGAGGAGAAGCCGAAGCAGCCTAAGAGCAACAAGGCGTCGATGGGCATATACATGTTCAGCCGCAAGGTTCTCGAGAAATACCTTACCGAGGACGAGGTCAATCCCGAGTCGTCCAACGACTTCGGCAAGAACGTCATTCCCGCAATGCTCGGCGACGGCGTGAAGCTCGTTGCTTATCCCTTCAAGGGATACTGGAAGGACGTGGGAACGATAAAGAGTCTCTGGGAGGCGAACATGGACCTTCTCGGAGAGCCGCCCGCCTTCGACATTCACGACTGGTCGTGGAGAATCTTCTCCCGTTCTGCCGCCTGCCCGCCGCAGGTTATAGGCGTAAACGGAAAGATAAACAACTCGCTTATTTCCGACGGCTGCGAGATTTACGGCACCGTTGAAAACTCCGTGCTCTCGAACGGCGTTATCGTCGAGGAGGGTGCGGTAGTACGCGACTCCGTTGTGATGAGCGACGTAGTTATCAAGTCGGGTGCGGTCATAAACTACTCGATGATTGACAGCGGCTCGACCGTAGGCGCAGGTGCGACGGTCGGCAGACCGATGGGCGACGGCGTTGAAATTACCGTCGTGCCCTCGGGCACAGAGCTCGGCGACGGCGAAGACGTACACGCCGAAGCGAACGCATAAACGGAAGGGGGATAATGAACAATGCTTGCATCGGGAATTATTTTTTCAAACATTCATGATGAAAACATTCCGGAGCTCACGAGAGTGAGAACGGTTGCATCCGTACCGTTCTGCGGCAGATACAGACTCATTGACTTCGCCCTCTCGAACATGGTCAACTCCGACATTTACGACGTGAGCGTAATAACTCACTACAACTACCACAGCCTTATGGACCACATCGGCTCCGGTAAGGACTGGGACCTCGCACGCAGAAGCGGCGGTATCAAGATTCTCCCGCCGTTCATCACCGCGTACGACAATCAGCAGAACGTGCTTTACCGCACGCGTCTTGAGGCACTCAAGAGCGTTTACCATTCGGTCAGCAGACTTACGTCCGAATACGTAGTGCTCTCCGACTGCGACACGGTATGCAACGTAGACCTTAAGGAAATTCTGAAGCAGCACATAAAGAACGGCGCGGATATTACCGTTGCCGTTGCGGGCGGCTCGAAGGTTGCCGGTCACTCCGGGCGCGGCGTATTCTACCGTGCCGACGAGAGCGGCAAAATCACCGATATATTCGCCGGTGACTACTCCGAGAGAGGCGACGCACTCGTTTCCCTCAACATCATGGTAATGTCGCAGGTGCTTCTCTCCCGTCTCGTAGGCGACGCAATCGCTCACGGATACTCAAGCTTCACGAAGGACGTGATGCTTCACAACATCGGCAAGCTTGACATGAGAGTACACCGTATTCACGGGTACTGCGCCGTTATTTCCTCCCTTACCGACTACTTCAACTGCTCGATGGAGCTTATCTCCTCCCGCGAAGCGAGAGAATCGCTCTTCGGCCCGAAGGAACGCCCGATTCTCACGAAGGTCAAGAACTCCGCACCCACCATGTACGGCGAGGACGCGGAGGTCACGGGCTCGCTTATCGCCGAGGGCTGCGTTATCCACGGCAAGGTCGAGAACTCGATTATCTTCCGCGGTGCGAGAATAGGCAAGAACGCGGTTGTCAAAAACTCCATACTGATGCAGGGCTGTGTCGTGGGCGACAACGTATATCTGAACGACGTAATCTGCGACAAGAACGCGGTCATCCGCGACGGACGCGCACTCTCCGGCTGTGCCGAGATGCCGTTCTGCATCCCGAAAGGAAAACTGTTATGAAGATACTTTACGTTACGAGCGAGGCACTTCCCTTTGCCGCCACCGGCGGTCTCGGAGACGTGCTCGGCGCTCTGCCGCCCGCGGTGCTCTCCCGTCTTGACGAGGGCAGCGACGTTCGCGTGGTGCTTCCGCTTTACCCTGCAGTCAAGCAGAAATTCGGCGGTGAGCTCGAATACGTGACCTGCGGCAACGCGCATCTCGCGTGGAGAAATATTTATATGGGTATCTTCCGTGCCGAGAGACACGGCGTTACCTATTATTTCATTGATAACGAGCACTATTTCCTCCGCAACAACTGCTACGGCGATTTCGACGACGGGGAACGCTTCGCGTTCTTCTGTGCGGCGGTAATGGAGCTTATCCGCATGGTGGACTTTTACCCCGACATCATGCACTGCAACGACTGGCAGACGGCGCTCTGCCCCGTTTACCTTAAGCTGTGGTATTCCGCAATCGACGGGTATTCGAGAATAAAGACGGTTTACACGATTCACAATATCGCGTATCAGGGACAGTACTCTCACGATATTCTGTGGGACGTATTCGGCATATGGGACAGAGACCGCTCGATTCTCGACTACGACGGCTGTATCAATCTGACTAAGGGCGCTATCGTGACCGCTGACAGAGTGAGCACGGTCAGCCGCACCTACGCCGAGGAGATCATGAGCGAGCACTACTCGCACGGACTGCACCACGTGCTCCGCTCGAGCTATTATAAGCTTTGCGGTATTGTAAACGGCATAGATACCGAGCTTTACGACCCCGCAACCGACAAGAACCTTGCGAAAAACTACACCTCGAAGAACCTTAAAGGCAAGGAAGCATGCAGACGCGAGCTCTGCGAGATGTGCGGCTTCCCCGACGACGGCAAGCCGATAGTTGCTATGGTATCCCGTCTTGCGGGTCACAAGGGCTTTGACCTCGTTGAAAGAGTTCTCGGCGAGATGCTTGAGGCAGGAGACGCACGCTTCGTGCTTCTCGGCACCGGTGAGCGTCACTTTGAAGAATTCTTCGAGTTCATGTCGTACAAGTACAAGGACTCGATGCACTCTTTCTTCGAGTTCAACAAGGCGCTTGCGTCCAAGGTTTACGCCGGTGCCGACCTCTTCCTGATGCCGTCCGAAAGCGAGCCGTGCGGTCTGTCGCAGATGATAGCCTCCCGTTACGGCACCGTGCCGATTGTCCGTGAGACCGGCGGGCTCCGCGACACGATTCACTCGTACCGTGAGGACACGGGTGAGGGAAACGGCTTCTCGTTCACCGATTACAACGCGCACGACATGATGTACACCGTGCGCCGCGCCATAGGCTTCTATTACGACCGTCCGTTCTGGAAAACTCTCGTTAAGAGAGTCATGGAGGTCGACTTCTCGTGGGACGTATCCGCCAAGGAATACGTTGACATGTATGAGCAGATGCGCGCATAAAACAAAAGAATTCCCTATCTGAAAGGCAAGTATAAATGAAAATTCCCGGAAACGAAGCGGATATCCGCACACATATCGAGCAGAAGCTCATCCGTTACTACGGCGTTACCCCGAAGGACGCCGAAATCGGTCAGATGTACAACGCCGTGATTCTCACGGTTAAGGACATTCTTTCCGAGAAGCGCACCGCGTTCAAGAAGAAGGCGAAGACGGCGGGAGCGAAGAAGGTTTACTATCTCTGCATGGAGTTCCTTATCGGTCCCTCTCTGCGCACGAGCCTCATGAATCTCGGACTTGACAAAATGTATGCGTCGGTGCTGAGGGACTACGGCTTTGACCTCGAGGACATGTACGAGAGAGAGCCCGACCCCGGACTCGGCAACGGAGGGCTGGGCAGACTTGCCGCATGCTTCATGGACTCTCTTGCGACTCTTGAATACAACGCGGTAGGTTTTTCAATCTGCTACGAATACGGTCTTTTCCGTCAGCGTATCATCGACGGCAACCAGATTGAGCTGCCCGACACGTGGATGGACGACGGCTGCCCGTGGCTGAACGTGCGCAACGACAAGGTATTCAGCGTACGCTTCGGCGGTGAAATCGAGGAAGAATGGCAGAACGGTGAGCTTCACATAAACCACACCCATTACGATGAGGTGCAGGCGCTTGCGTGCGACCTTATGGTATCCGGCTACGATTCCGACGGCGTTGCCCTCCTCCGTCTGTGGAAGGCGAAGGACCCGATGACGCTCAACATGAACCTGTTCTCGCAGGGTAAGTACGTCAAGGCACTTGAGGAGTCCACCTCGAACGAGCTTATCTCGAAGGTGCTCTATCCCTCCGACAACCACGAGGAGGGCAAGCTGCTCCGTCTTATGCAGCAGTATTTCCTCGTTTCCGCATCCTGCCAGAACATAATCAAGGACCACATGAACACCTACGGCAGTCTTTACGGCTTCGCCGAGAAGACCGCCATTCACCTCAACGACACTCATCCCGCTCTTGCGATTCCCGAGCTTATGAGAATATTCATGGACGAATACGGCATGAGCTGGGACGACGCGTGGAGAATCGTGACCGAGTGCGTTACC
>JAZUGD010000263.1:0-2717 GCA_045641025.1 Eubacteriales bacterium | reverse complement strand
CCGTCGGCGTTCGCGTCGCCCGATACGAGCACGGAGAGGGGGCCGACCGTGCTTCCCGTGGGAACTGCGGCGCTGCCCGCGAGAGTGGCACCCTTGGGAGAGGTGACAACGGCATCGCCGTCGAACTGTGCGATGACCGTGTCGGCGGTCACGGGACCGTTCGTGCCGAACACGTACGTGCCGTCAAGCGACGGAACGAGGAACGAGTCCTCGCGGAGAGCAGGCTCTGCGGGTTCGGCGGTCGCACCGATGAGTACGGTGCCGATAAGCATAAGCACTGCGATAATGAAAGAAAGTGTCTTTTTCATTTGAGTTTTCCTTTCGTGCCTTATTTAACGTCAACGAATTTAAGCGTACCCTCGAAGCCGTAAGCGTAAGTGGCTGCGGGAGCGTTTATACCCTTTTCGGGGTTGATGTTCTTGTAGTAGAATTCAAAGTTGCCGGACGTGGGGAGATTGTTTCTCCAGACGCCGATGCCGCGTCCGCCGGAGGCGGGCTTTTCTTCAAATCCGTTATGAAGGAGGAAGAGATAATCGCCGGGGCGCAGACCCTGACCCGCGCCGTCGAGGAACGAGAACTCGACGGTGGAGCAGTCTTTCACGTCTGCGAAGTGCTCCGTACGTACGGGCATGAACTTGAGCGTCTCGTCGTAGCTGCCCATCCACGTGAACACGCTGAGCGAAATTTCGCCGATATTGTTCGACCAGCTCGGTATTACTACCGTCGCACCGGTTGCGCGCTCGGCTTCGGTTACGGTGAACTTGCAGCCGAGCTGCTCACCGTGACATAAGTTTTCCGCATAGCGTTCAGGTGAGGTTTCACTGCCGGAGGTAAGCTTTACGGTTTTTGCAAAGCCGGTCTTAACGGGGTCGGGTATTACGAGCTCGGAGGCGAACTTTTCTCCCTCCCAGCCTGCGATAACCTTGAGAAGAAGCGTAACGTCGGAGAGGTTTGCCTTCGTATCGCCGTTAACGTCGGCGTACTCACGTGCGATTCCCGCAACGTCGTCCCATGCGGCAATCATCTTGAGTACGGCGGTAACGTCGGAGACGCTTACCTTTCCGTCGCCGTTCACGTCACCCATTACGGCAGCGGTGAAGGAATGCTCGCCTGCGACGAGCGTGTCACCCGTGGCGAGAAGCACGGAGCCGTCAAGCACGGTGCCGTTTCTTTCAAGAGAGATACCGGTCGTGTCGGAAAGGTTACCGAGAAGACCGTCAACGGTGGTTCCCGCGGGCATGCTTACGTATCCGGTGGCGGTGTTGGCCTTGATGCCGCACAAAATGCCGAACGTGAGGGAGTTGAACTCACCGTCCGCGAAGGACGCGGTGAGAAGTGCTCCGCCGATAAATACGAGCGTGAGAAGAATTGCGATGATTTTTTTCATATGTTCCTCCTGATTATTCCGCGGGTACGAGGTTAATAACCCGGCATCCGCCTTCAAATCCGTTTTTTGTGACGATTTCGGGAATGTGTCCGCCGACGGTGGTCACAAAGCTGAAGTGAACGTGTCCGGCGGCTATAAGAGCAACGGGCGAATCCTCCGCCGTGATAAGCTCGCATACGGCTCTTGAGAAGCCCTGCGTCATATCACAGCCGCCGCCCTCACCGATGCATGCGCTGCCCTCGGGCCAGTCAGCCGCGGTGACGGTGTGCATTTCTTCGGTGTGAATCGGAATGTGCATGGTCAGCACTACGGGCTTGGAAACCTCGCGTGCATGGTCAAAGACTTTCACGAGACCGTCATACGCCTCTTTGCCGAACTGATACCAGCTGTTTTCGACCGATGCGATTATCAGGTCTTCATACTCGACCGAATAAACGTCGGCGTTCCAGTCGGGCTCGTATTTTTTGACTGCGTTTGCGAAGCGTCCGCCGTACTGACGCTTGTGAGAGACTGTCTGGTATGAGTCGTTCCACGTCCAGTCGTGGTTGCCGTAGCAGTAATACGAGGGAACGGAACAGTTCTCGATACAGTTTCTCAGAATATCCATATTGGCGAGAGAGGGCGTGTTGACAATGTCTCCGGTGAGGAGAATACCGTCAGCGCCGATTCTTTCGGCATATCTGAAATATGAGTCGAAGAACGATACGGAGGGGGCACGGTACATGGTCTTCAGCCAGTCGAGAGTGCCTTGTATGTCCGCACGTCTCGTTTCGTTTTCCTCGGTTTCGTAGTATGCGGTGATGTGAGTATCGGTTACGTGGAAGAAGGTGTAATCTTTTTTGAGTCCTTTTATCGGAACGGTGGTGAAGAGGGGCTTTATCAGCGTATCGTCGTTTGAGAGAACCCTGTCCTCTCCCTTGGCGATCTTTGCGGTCATGGTGGAATCAAACATCGTTCCGGTGAGGAAGTTGTACGCACCCTTCATTCCGTTTTCGGAATGTGCGGTGAGAAATACGGTGTTGCCGTAAACCCTGAGGTATGCGTCGTTGTCCGCAAGAGCGGTGACCGTCTCTTCGCTCACTGCGTCGGGATAGGTCTTGTAAAGGTCAATGCCGTATACTATCATCGGCATGCCGGAGTCATATTCCGTTGCCGTGGGTACTTCTTTGCCGGTCGTTTTCGCGATTTCTTCGGCAGCCTCGTCGCATCCGAGAATGCTGCAGCCGAACGCACCGTTATCGCAAATGGTAAGATATACGGGCTCGGCGAGAGTTACGTCCCAGTTTGCGAGGTACTTGAGCAGCGTGGTAACGTCGGAGACGTTAACCTT
>JAZUGD010000262.1:0-17067 GCA_045641025.1 Eubacteriales bacterium | reverse complement strand
ATTGCGGAAGAAAACCGCATGCGGTTTTCAATTTAATTAAATGTTTTGCGAAGCAAAACTTCCTTAATACGGCTCTGCGGAGCCGTATATCATATGCCGGAGGCATATATCATACTTGTATATCACCGTTTTCCCTCAAGGAAAACGATATCATTCATAATGTCAGAAGCCTCCGCTTACGGTGAGCGTCTGTCCCGTGACGTACGACGCCTCGTCGGAGGCGAGGAAGAATACCGCCGCGGCGACGTCCCCGGGCGTGCCGAAGTGTCCTGCGGGGATTTCGTCTATAAGGGACTCTCGCGTCTCCTCGGGGAGAGCGCGGTTCATGTCTGTGTCAATGACTCCGGGTGCGACGGCGTTTGCGGTAATGCCGGACGGAGCAAGCTCGCGCGCGACCGCCTCGGTCATGCCGATGACCGCCGCCTTCGATGCGGAGTAAACCCCCTCCATCGACGCGCCGGAGACTCCCCAGATTGAGGAAATTGTCACGATGCGTCCGTATTTCTGTCTTACCATATCGGGGATGACCTCGCGGATTGCGCGGTAAACGCCGCCCGCGTTCGTTTCCATGACGCGGCTCCACTCCGCCTCGTCCGTGCCGTCGAAAAAGCCGACGGACGCGACTCCCGCGGAGCAGACGAGCACGTCGACTCCGCCGAGCTTTGCCTTCGCCTCGTCAAGCGCGCGCTTGGCGTCTGCGGGGTCGGCAACGTCGCCGCGTACGGCGTACGCTCCGGTCTCCGATGCAAGCGCACTTGCCGCCTCATCCGACGCGCGGTACAAAAACGCGACCGCGTCGCCGTTTTCCCTGAAGCGTCTCACGATTCCGGCACCGATGCCGCGTGAGCCGCCCGTTACTATTACCCGTCTCATTTGTCTGCCTTGTTTTTTAGCGTTTCGAGATACGACTCGAGGATGAGCACGGCGGACAGCTCGTCCACCGAGTCTTTATGTTTTATAGTGCTTTTGCCCGCGTCGGAGAGAAAACGGTGAGCGCTCACGGTGGTGAGTCTCTCGTCCTGCATCACGGTTCTGATGCCCGAAATTTCCTCAACGCGCTCCGCAAACGCGCGGCATTTGTCGCTTCGCGGGCCCGCCGTGCCGTTCATGTTGAGGGGGTTGCCCACAACGATGAGAGACGTGCCCTTTTCCTTTGCCGCCGCTGCGACCGCGTCGGCGGTTTTCATAAAGCCCGCAGATTTTATACAGCCCGCGCCGTGAGCCATGAAGCCCATGCTGTCGGAGACGGCAAGTCCCGTCCGCGCATCGCCGAAGTCAACGGCCATTATTATGTCCATAGTTTCTCCTGAAAAATTCGGAATGAGGAATGCGATGTTTGCCGTTGGCAAACTCGCGGGGTTTAAGCGCAGCTTAACACCCACGGAATTTCGGAATTATGCCGTACTATATGGCTGTTGGCATAATTAACGGTTCGCATTATAGCCTTCCCTTGCCAGGGAAGGGGGACTGGCTTTGCGAAGCAAAGCTGGTGGATGAGTAGCCTAACAAATAGAAAAACGCTTGCGTTTTTCTACATATTTTCGTTTTCTTATAGACGGATATTACTGCAATATTTTCGGGGGACTACTCATCCGTCTTTTGCTCGCATAAATGCTTCGCAAAATCCACCTTCCCTGGCAAGGGAAGGCTTGGGTTTGCGTTCACTTTATGTAAGCTTACAGACGTAAAGTTCAATTACTGAAAGCTTAATGCGCTCTGCGTTCTGCGTTATTTCTTTATAAGTTCAATCCCGTTTTTCTCAAAGATTCCGAACCATCTCGGTTTTGACGAAGCGCATTCGCCGCGGATGAGCTCTTTGTCTACGCGGAGCTGTGTGCGGCCGAGAGATTCGGCTTTACCGACGCCCATTTCGTGGTACGGCATTATCTGTGCGCCCGCGTATCTGCCGCGCCTCTCGGAAAGGAAGCGGCAGAGCGCTTCGAGGTCTTCGTCGGAGTCGTTGACTCCCGGGATGAGCGGCATGCGGAACGTGACGTTCGCGCCCGCGTCAAGGAGCGCGTCCGCGGTTTCGAGTATCGGGGCGTTGTCCACGCCCGTGAACTCCTTATGCTTTGCCGCGTCCATGAACTTGAGGTCGAAGAGGAATCCCGTGCCGAGGGCGTTCGCCTCGAGGTAAAAGTCGCGTTTTCCCCAGCCGCACGTTTCGATATACGCGCCGATGTCCTCGTCCTTCGCCGCCCGTATGAGCGCGAGGGTGAAGTCGGGAGAGGAGGCGCACTCGCCGCCGCTGGCGGTCATACCGCCGCCCGACGTGCCGTAAAAGCGTTTGTCGCGCACGACGGTCGCCATGACCTCAGGCACGGTCATGGGCTTGCCGCACACCTCGCAGGCGCGGGCAAGGCACGCATCGGCGCATTTACCGCAGAGGATGCATTTGTCGCGGTCTACCTCGGCTACGTGCTTTCCGTTCTTTTCTGCGATTTTTCTTGCCCCTGCCGGGCAGGCGCTCACGCACTTGCCGCAGCCGGTGCATTTATGGTCACGCTGCATGATTTCCGGCGACGTACGGTGCGTCTCGGGGTTGTGGCACCACGCACAGCGAAGCGGACAACCCTTGAGAAACACGGTGGTTCGTATGCCGGGACCGTCGTCAAGACAGTATCTCTGTATGTTCGTGACCGTTGCCGTAAGGTCAGATGTCATAATCCGTTCTTGCGATTACGTTATCCTGAAGGTCCTCGCCGATGTTTACGAAATAATCGGAGTAACCGCCGACGCGGACGATGAGGTCGCGGTGAGCGTCGGGGTTGACCTTTGCGTCAAGAAGCTCTTCCTTCGATACGACGGTAACTGAGAGCTGCTGACCCTTGCCGTCACGGTATGCGCGAAGCAGGGAGAGGAAGCCCTCGATACCCTTTTCGGTATTGAAGAGAGTCTTGTCGAACTTGATATTGAGAATGAATCCGCTGGTCGGAAGAGTGTGGTCGAAACGGAGGCAGGAGGAGATAAGCGCCGTAGGTCCGTTCACGTCGAGACCGGGCTCCGCACCGATACTGTCGGCGTAGAGCTTTTCGCCCCGCTTCTTGCCGGACGGAAGTGCACCGGTATGTACGCCGTTGTTTGCGGCACGTACGAACGGGCTGCAGCCGCCGCCGAAGAAGCCGCCGCGGAACGTCGGAATCTTGAGCAGATAGCGGTTCCACTCGTCGATGATTTCGGCACCGATGGTGTCGACGTAGTCGATGTCGTTGCCGAAGCGCAGGTCGCTCTTCTTGAGCGTTTCGTATACGGAATCGTAGCCCTCGAAGTTCGCGTGGAGCGCGTCAACGAGAGTTGCGATGTCGAAGCACTTGTCCTCGTAAACGTATTTCTTTACTGCCGCAACGGAGTCGATGCAGTCTGCAACGCCCTCCGCGAGAATCTGACCGTGACCGTAGAGCGGTCCGCTCTGCTTGTAGTCAAGACCCTTCTCGATACAGCCCTCGATGGTGAGGGAGCGGAGCGGGCTCGCCATGATTTCGGAGGCGGCTCTCTGACCCTTGTTCGCCATGTTGGTTGCACAGTTGGTAACGAAGTGAATCTGCATCGTTACGGCGTGCATGAATTTTTCAAACGTGTCGAATTCCTTCGGGTCGCCGGTGTGAGCACCGAGCTGCTTGCCCGTTATGCTGCACTTACCGTCGTTCAGCGCGAGCTCGACGCACTTGCCGAGGTTGACCTCGCCGTCCTCAAGACCCATGTGGGATTTACCCTGAATGTCTATCTGGTTACAGCCGTTCATTACGTAGAGATGGGAATCACACGGCGGGATGCCGAGTCTCTCAAGCGCGGGGCATACCGCCTCGTCGTTGTAGAACGTGGGCATGCCGCAGCCCGTGGCGATTGCCTTTGCGGCTGCGCGGAGCATCTTCTCGGGAGTATTGCGGTGAATTCTCATCGTGAGGTTCGGGGTCTGGTACTTGTATTTTGCGGTAACGTCGAGAATCTCGAGAGACAGCTCGTTCGAGCGGTCGTTCCAGTTCTCGTCGGAGCCGCAGATGCAGAGATTCCACGTTCTCGTGTCGTGGAAGAACTCCCACATGTCCTCAAGCATCTCTCTCGCCTCGTCGTACGGAGTCGCACGCCAGAAGTCGATCATGTACTGGTCGAAGTATCCGGGAGAGTCGATGCCGTCGTGAGTGAACAGCATTACGTAGATTACGCAAGCCTCGCAGAAGTCCTTCGCGGGCTCCTTCGGGCAGTGAGAGAACGTCTTTACGAGACGCTCGATTTTGTGCTTTGCGGTCGCGTCCTCGGCCTTCTCGAGCTCGGCCTTTGCGATTTCACAGAAGCGTGCGCCGAGAACGTCGATGGCGTCGAGGCAGATGAGAAGTCCCTCGTAGAACTCCTTCGAGCCCTCGTTTACCGCCATGTATTTTTTAACCTTTTCGCGCAGTCCGTCGGTACCGAATTTTGCGACGTTGACAAGGTTCGGAACGGCGTGTCCGAGCCACGTGCCGCCCCATGCGGTGACCTCGTTCAGGAGGTCCTTCTCATGGTCGGTGAAGTACAGCATCATTCTGTTGTACGCGCTGTACTTGACCATCTCTTCTTTGATATACATATACTCATCGGCGTGCTCGGGGTCCTTCTTCGCCTTGTCGTCAAGTCCCCACGTGTTGCATCCGATGCCACCGCCGTAGCCGAAGTTGCAGCACTGACCGTTGTACCACGCGCCCGCAAGGCCGCGGCGGGCGTCAACGTTGAACTCGGTCTTCTTCGCCATTTCGAGCTGACCGCAGGCAATCTTCTTGCAGAGATTGTCGGTGTCCGCATTGATGAAGCCGACTGCAAACGGTTCGTCTTTAACAGTAAAATTATACATATTCAAATACCTCCTCCGGTATTTACAATTTTCTAATATAATTGTAACACATCGGTTCCGCAAATGCAACGGATTTCGGAATTTAAGCGTGCGCCGCACGCTTAAATTTTCGTTTCGCCATTGGCGAAACGAACAAGTGCAGTGGGGTTCGCCATTGGCGAACACCCTGATGAGTGCAGAGCTGTGGAACGTTTTGCGAAGCAAAACGATTATTTAATAATAAATAAAACCGTTCGGGATAATGGCGACGTGCCGTAAGGATGTTTTTGACAAAGCAAAACCCGTCGAAAGGGAAGTTCCTTTCGGCGGGTAATTCTTTTTCCCGACAAACCGGAATTTGACGGGGTAAGCATTCAGCATTGAGCATTCAGCATTGAGAGGTTGTATTTTTTGTCTGTAAGCTTACTTTAAGCAAACGCAAACCCAAGCCTTCCCATGCCTTCCTAACGCAAGCGTTAGGGGTCAGGTGGGTTTTGCGAGGTTTACCGAGCAAAAGACGGATGAGTAGTAATGTATAGACCAACTACACGCCCGTAAGTCTACCTGTATCAACTACTCATCCGTCGTCGCACAAGCGCGCCGACACCTTCCCTATCAAGGGAAGGCTTTGTCCGAGTCGTTGATTATGCGGATAGACGGTAAGTACGGTTTAATTCCGAATTCCGCATTCATAATTCCGCATTTCGGCAAAAAGAAAAACCGTTCGGGATAAACCCGAACGGTTTTTACATTAACGTTAATTCAGTCCGCTTCTCTCGAAACTACCGTCACGTCGAGGATTTCAAGCTCGGACGAAACCACGTCCGGCACTCTGAAGCGGCCGGTTTCTTTTTCGAAGCAGAGGCGCATTTTGCCCAGGGTGGCAAAGTCGCCCGTCTCTCTTGCCTCGTTCGCGAGGTAGTAGACTATCTCGCATTCCTCGCCCGGAAGGAGCGTGTCACGCTGGCTGATTCTGTAATCGACGTAGCGTCTCGAATTGGCGAACAGCTCGGGCACGGGCTGCTCGGTATCGGTGTTGTTTCTCATTCTGAAAATCACCGCCGACGAGTTGGGAATGTCGCTTCTCGGGGTTGCGAACGCGTCGAGCGGCACGGTGAACGTGGGCGCATCGGAGGTAAACTTCACGCTGATGCCGCCGTCCGTTGCGGTGACGTTTGCGTTGAGCTCGGCGGCCTTTGCGACTGCGGCACCGTCGGAGAAGTCGAGCACCTTATAATATTCCGACTTGAAACCCGCCGTCTCGCCCATGAGCTCGAATACGAGCTGGCCTACCTCGGCGTTCTCGTGACAGCCGAGAAGTGCGTCCGTGCCGTAGCCTGCGGCAAATACGGGCACCGCGACTCCGGAGTGTCCGCCGGAATTATAGCTTATCGCGTCTCTCACGTTCTCCGCGGTAGTGCCCGCGGGAATTCTGATTGCGCCCGTCTCGTGGTCGGCGGTAATTATAAGCACCGTGTCGGGATGGAGCGCAACGAAGCGCATCGCAACGGCGACCGCCTCGTCGAACATGTACGTCTCGCGTGCGGCGCCCTCGGCGTCGTTCGAATGGCTGTACGTGTCAATCTGCGAGCCCTCGACCATAAGGTAGAAGCCGCCCTCCTCGGCTGAAAGCATGCCGAGCGCATAGTCCGTCATTTCGGCAACGGTAGGCTGACTCTCGTTTTGGGTGTACATTTCGGCGGGAGCATAAAGCCCGACAACGGGGAGCTTTTCGGCTTTGAGTGTGTCCTCCCACTTGGTCGTGTAGGTGAGTCCCGCCTCTTTTTCCGCCTTGGAGACGTACTGTCTGTTCGCGCCGTATCTGTAATCGCTCGCGCCGCCGCCGAGGACGAGGTCGAGGTCTCCGTCAATTATTTTCTGAAGCTGCTGGGCGGCTATCTCCGCCCCCTCGCCTCTGTTTTCAACGTGCGCGGTAAAGGAGGCGGGAGTCGCATCGGTTATCCATTTGTTTGCGATAATGCCCGTGGCGAGGCCTCTCTCCGCCGCCGCCTCAAGGCTCGACTTTGCGGGGTCGCAGTACGCGTCGACCCCGACGTATCCGTACTTGGTCTTCTGACCCGTGGCAATGGCGGTGCCGCCCGCGGACGAGTCGGTAACGTCGGTGTCCGCCGCATAGGTCATCTGCATCGACTGTACGGGCAGGTACTGCATCGCGAATTTGCCGCCGTAAAGCTCGCTCTCGTAGAAGAGCTGCGACATTTTCACGGTGTTGAAGCCCATGCCGTCGCCTATCATGATGATATAGTTGCGCGGTTCGGTATATTCGGCGTTGTTTATCGCGTAAATCAGCTCGTCGGAGAGAATCGCACCGCTGCCCTGACGCAGTACGAGAGGTGAGTGCTCTACCGCCTCGACCGCGTCGAGGTATTTTGCGTTTCTTTCCGCGGGGGTGAGTCCGTCGGCGGAAATAACGTCGGCGACAAAGCCCTGAGAGGCATATACGTCGGCGAAGTATTTCGCCGCCGCGTCAAGTCCCGCGTCGGTCTTGCCGATGATTGCCGTGGAGTTTCCGACGGTCTTGATAAAGTAGCCGCCGTCGGCGAAGTCCGTCATGTCTACGCCGTATTCCTCGGCAGTACCGACGGCAAGCGTGACGTTTTCGGGAAGCTCGCCGAGAACCCCGGCGATGTACGCCTCAGCCGCGGCGACCCCGGACGAGGTCTGCGTCTCTTTTGCGGTGCATCCCGCAAGAAGAGTAAGTGCGGTCGCAAGTGCAATTACGAGTGAAAGTAATTTTTTCAAAATGAAATCCTCCGAATGCAGGTTTTCTTTAACTTATAATAACATTTTTTCGGGAGATTTGCAAGAGAAAAAGTGCAGGGTGTAGAGTTATGGAACAAAACCCGCCATACGGCGGATTTTGATTTTTATTATAAACAGACGTATGATAAATATAAGCATACCGGTAGGGGGCGACGTCCCCGACGCCCCGGAATCAAAAACTTTCGCTATACTAAATAATAGCGGTTGCACTATGATTTATTTGCTTGATTTGATCTTATTTTTTAATTTGGAAACGGGGCTGTAAATTATTGTTTTGCCGCAGGCAAAACCACCTTAACTCTGAACTCTGCACTCTGAACTCTGCACTATCTTTCGCCAAAGGCGAAAGAAAACCGCCCTTTCGGGCGGTTTTTCTTACCAAATAAGGCACATTATCAGAATACAGATTCCGAGACCGAGGATGAACGCTCCGGCGATTACGAGCGCGGCCTTCAGCGCGCCGAGAATATACCATTTTCTCTCCTCGCGGGGCACCTCGGGTACGTCCGCGTCGCTCTCCGGCTTCTCGCGAAGCCCGGGAATACGCGGGAGAAAAACGTTTCTCCGCTCGACGCCGCTCATGTCGGCTATCGTGCGGCCGTCGTCATCGTCGTACTTTTTCTGCTTACTCATCGGTCTTCACGTCGTCGTAAAGATGGCATACGACGTAGTGTCCGGGCTCGATTTCCTTCTGCTCGGGAGCGACCTCCTTGCAGATGCCCATGCAGTTCTTGCAGCGGGTGTGGAACTTGCATCCCTTCGGCGGGTTTGCCGGAGACGGGATTGAGCCCTCGAGAACGATACGGTTCATCTTTGCGGCAGGGTCGGGCACGGGAATCGCGGAGAAGAGTGCCTCGGTGTACGGGTGCAGAGGATTTTTGAAGATATCCTCGGTTTTGCCGTACTCAACGAGGCTGCCGAGATACATGACTCCGACGGTGTCGGAGATATGCTCGACTACGGACAGGTCGTGAGAGATAAAGAGATAGGTGAGCGCGTACTTTTCCTGAAGCTCGCGGAGCAGGTTGATAATCTGCGCCTGAATCGACACGTCGAGCGCGGATACGGGCTCGTCGCAGACGACGAACGACGGGTTCAGCGCAAGTGCGCGGGCGATGCAGATTCTCTGTCTCTGACCGCCGGAGAACTCGTGCGGGTAGCGGTCCTTGTGGAACGGCTGAAGTCCGCAGTTGTCCATGACCTCGTCGATATAATCGTCGAATTCCGCCTTCGGAACGATGTTGTGCTCACGGACGGCCTCGCCGATAATCTCACCGACGGGAAGACGGGGAGACAGGGACGAGAACGGGTCCTGGAAGATTATCTGCATTTTCGTGCGGAGGGCTCTCATCTCGGCACGCGAAAGGTCGTAGACCTCGCGTCCTTCAAAAAGCACCTGACCGCCCGACTTATCCTCGGGGTAAAGACGGAGAATCGTACGTCCGGTGGTGGTCTTGCCGCAGCCGGACTCGCCTACGAGTCCCATCGTG
Organism: Eubacteriales bacterium; assembly: GCA_045641025.1. Taxonomy (GTDB): domain Bacteria; phylum Bacillota; class Clostridia; order Oscillospirales; family CAG-272; genus UMGS1312. The sequence goes on along the minus strand of JAZUGD010000262.1, from coordinate 7,989 downwards.
GTACCCTTTTCGAGGTTGAACGTAACTCCGTCAACTGCCTTGACGAAGCCGACGGTGCGGCTCATCATGCCGCTCTTTATCGGGAAGTATTTCTTCAGTGCGTTTACCTGAAGAATGTATTTCGGGTCCGGTACGACGGGGGTGAAATCGTTTTCGATTGTCAGCTTGCTCATTTGTTTTCATCCCCCTTGTCATAGTATTTGTAGCACGAAACCTTGTGGGTCTCGGAGAGCGAAATCTCGTGCGGGTACTCGCCGTCGCAAACTCCGGTGCACTGATCGCAGCGGTCACGGAAGTAGCAGTAGTCCGGCATGTTTACGGGGTTCGGAACCTTGCCGGGAATCGAGAAGAGCTTGTCCGTCTTCTTGCCGACGACGGGCTTCGACTTCATGAGTCCCACGGTATAAGGATGCGCGGGATTATAGAAAATATCCTCCGCGGTACCCTTTTCGACGATGCGTCCCGAGTACATAACGACGACGTAGTCCGCCATTTCGGCAATAACTCCGAGGTCGTGAGTTATAAGCACGATTGAAGAATTGATTTTATCCTTGAGCTGACGGAGCAGGTCGAGAATCTGTGCCTGAATCGTAACGTCAAGCGCGGTCGTGGGCTCGTCGGCGATGATTACCTTCGGCGAGCACGCAAGCGCCATCGCTATCATGACTCTCTGTCTCATACCGCCGGAAAGCTCGTGCGGGTACATCTTTGCAACGCCCTCGCTGTTGGCGATGCCGACCATCTCGAGGAGCTCGGTCGTGCGCTTCTCAACGTCCTCCTTCGAGAGCTCCTTCGCGTGAAGCTCAAGCACCTCGGCAATCTGCTCGCCGATGCGGAAGACGGGGTTGAGGCTCGTCATGGGCTCCTGGAATATCATCGAGATATAGTTGCCGCGCAGATGCTGCATTGCCGCCGTCGGCGTCTTTGCAATATCGTAAGCCTTGCCGTCGCCGAGAGAAAGTCTTATCTCACCGTCGACTATCTGACCCTGCGGTCTCTGCAGAAGCTGCATTATCGACAGCGACGTTACCGACTTGCCGCAGCCCGACTCGCCGACGATTCCGACGGTCTTGCCGGCGGGAACCTCGAACGAGATACCGTCGACTGCCTTTGCGGTGCCTACGTCGGTGAAGAAGTAGGTGTGCAGGTTTTCTATCTCAAGAACGTTCGCGGGGTTTTTCATCGCGGTGGTGTACTCGCTCTCCGGCACGTTCTTTCTCTTATGCTGTTTTTCGAATTTGTCTGTGATTTTGCGGTTTTCCCTTGAGATTTTGCGCGATTCGCGCGCGGAAAGGTAACCGTCGTTTTTCTTTGCCATTATATACCTTTCCTTTCTTTATCTCTTCATCTTGGGGTCGAATGCGTCACGCAGACCGTCGCCGACGATGTTGAAGGCAAGAACGGTGAGCAGGAGCAGACATCCGGCGGGAATCCAGATGAACCAGTAGTTGGTGAGCACGAACGTGTTGTTTACGTCGTTGATGATATTACCCCACGAAGCGAACGGGAACTTGACGCCGAGTCCGAGGAAGGAGAGCGTTGCCTCCGTGATGATCGTGGAGCCGAGACCCATCGTACACGATACGATGAGCTGCGGGATTACGTTAGGTATAAGGTGACGGAAAATTCTGCGGGACGCGCGGATACCGCACGCCTCGGTTGCGGTCATGAATTCCTGCTCACGGAGCGAGAGAATCTGACCTCTTACCATGCGGGCAACTCCCGGCCAGCTGAGGAAGCCGAGAATGAGCATGAGATATACCATACGGAGCGTCGGGTCGACTCCCTGAGAGTCCATCGCCGCGCCGAGGATGATGAGAATAGGCGTTGACGGTATGCAGTAGAACACGTCGACGATTCTCATTATGAGGTTGTCGACCCAGCCGCCGAAGTAGCCGGAGATACCGCCGAAGATTATGCCGAGGAAGGTACCGATGAACTCAACGATAAAACCGATAACGAGGGATACTCGTCCGCCGTACATGAGACGGGTGAGCATGTCCATGCCGTTGCGGTCGGTACCGAGCGGGTGCTCGACGCTCGGCGATGCGTAAGCGTCGTAAACGTAAGTGGACTTCTGGTTCTTGACCGTCCATTTCTTGGACGCGCCGTTGAACCAGATTCTGTATTCCTCTTCTTCCCCCGCGGGGTTCGTATACTTGAAGTCCACGCCGTCGGCGTCGGTGAAGTCGATGCCGTCGGTGTCGAGGAAGTCGGTGAGCTTTTCCTTGAAGTCACGGGTGAGGAAGACGTCCTGCATGAAGGGCTCGACCTTGAAGCGGCTGACGTACGCGTATTCGGTATCGCCCGCCATGACGAGTCCGTCGTCGTCTATCGAATACTCGGTTCCGTCAACGGTTGCGGTGGGCTCGCCGTTAACGTAAGCCTTGAGAATTTCGTGCGCGAGAGCGTACGGCATCGCGTGGGACGCGTCGCTGACGCTGATGATGTCCTTGTATGCGATACCGACCTCGCCGCCGTCCTTCTCGGACACGAGATAAAGGTCGGTGCCTTCATTGGTTACGGTATAGTCCTTGCCGCCGAAGGAGAAGCTTTCATTGCCCTTCTGCACGGCGAGAATCATCTGCGCCTGAAGGATGGACGAGAAATCCGCACCGTCTGCGGAGATATAACGGAACTCCTCGTTCTTTATCGCACTTGCGTGCTCCTTGAACTGGTAGTCCGTCTTGAAGAAACGCTGGTCCTCCGCATAGGGGGAAACGAGTCCGCCGATGAAGGAGAACGCGAACATTGCAATAAGGATAATCATGCCGACCATGGCGATACGGTTGCGCACGAAGCGCTTCATTACCATGGCGGTGGGGGAGAGCACCTTTACGCGTCGGTCGTCGTTAAGGCTGTAGTTCTTCTCTTCGGTATTCTGATTTTTCTTTGCCACGATGCTCCCTCCTTTCAGGATATTCTTACGCGCGGGTCAACCACGGCGTAAAGGATATCGGATATAAGGTTGCCGAGCAGAGTGAGCACTGCAAGGAACGTCATATAGAACATGGAGAACGGAATATCACCGACGACCATTGCCTGATACGACACGTAGCCTATACCGGGAATCGAGTACAGCGTCTCGGTGATGAGCGCGCCGGAGAAAAGCCCCGGAAGCGAGCCGCCGACGATGGTAACGAGCGGTATCAGCGTGTTGCGGAAGGCGTGATGATATATTACCTTGCGCTCGGAAAGACCCTTGGCGCGCGCGGTTCTTATGTAGTCGGCGTTCAGCACCTCGAGCATGTTGGTTCTCGTGTAACGCATGAGCGAGCCGACGGAAATTACGACGAGGGTGACTATCGGCAGCACGAGGTGCTCCGCCTTGTCGAGGAATTTACCCATTGCGGAAAGCTGCTCGTAGTTACGTCCGACGAGTCCGAACAGGTCAAACCAGCCCAGATGTACCGAGAACACGAGCTTGAGCAGCGACGCGAAGAAGAACGTCGGCAGAGAGATACCCGCAAGAGCGAGCACCGATATCGTATAGTCCGTCTTCGAGTACTGCTTCGTTGCCGCGATGATACCGAGAGGTATCGCGATAATGAGCTCGAACACCATCGAGATTGCACCCATGACGAACGAGAGCCATACGGTCTCCTGGAACTTTTCGGTTACGGGCACAGTGTAGTGCCAGCTGTCGCCGAAGTTGCCCTGAAGCGTCTGCCACAGCCACTTGCCGTAGCCGACGATGATGTTCTCGTTGGTGCCGTAGGTCGCCGACAGCTGCTCCATCCATTCCTCAAAGCTCTTCGAGCCGGGCTGCATGGACTTCTGACGTGCGACCGCCTCAACGTAGTCGGTCGGCAGACAGCGCATGAGCGTGTATATTATGAACGTAACGAAAAACAGTATCACTACGGATATCAGTATTCGTTTGATTATGAACTTCCGCACTTAAAATGTCCTCCTGTGTGTCGCTTTCTGATGCGCACCGCGCATCATACTGCCGCCCGTCTTGCGGACGGCGGTATCATAGGCGGTACGCCCGCCCGCGGTTTCCCGCGGGCGGACATACGTTAAAGTCCTGAAAATCAGCCCTTAACGGTGGTGTTTTCGATCTCGCTCATCCAGCCGTAGAACGTGGTGATATCGGGAGTGATGGTGTCGAGGTTGACACGCTCTGCACTGAAGATAATGGCGTTCTGTCTCTGGTATACGGGAATCTCAACTGCCCAGTCGATAATGGTGTCAAGGCAAGCCTTGTACATAGCCTTACGGTAGGTCTGGTCGGTAGACTTACGAGCGTCAAGGATCATCTTGTTGAGGTCCTTATCGTCGATAGCGTACTGATAGTTGGAACCGCCGGGCTCGTTACCCTGATCGTCGCCGGAGAAGTAAATCTGATACATATCCGGGTCAACGGTTGCGCCCCATGCAGCTGCCCAGATAGCTACGGACTGAGCCTCGAGGGCGGTCCAGAGCTCGGAGGAGTTGGTGAGGTCCTTAACGGTGAGGGTGATACCGATCTTAGCGAAGGCGTCCTTAGCCTCGGTGAAGATCATGAAGGACGGGTGGTCGCCGGTACCGTCGGCGGGGATCCATGCCTCGTACTCGAGGGATGCGCCTTCGGGAGCCTTGGTAACCTTACCGTCTTCTACGGTGTAACCTGCTGCCTCGAGGTAGCCGAGAGCTGCCTTAGCGGCTGCGTCGTACTTCTCTTCAGCGGTCATTTCGGAGGTGAAGATTTCCTTACCTTCAACGTCGGTGGAGAATGCTACCTTGTAACCGTCGTCGGTAGACTGAGGAGCAGCCCAGGAGGTGTTGGAGATAGGATAGTTGATAACGGAAGCGCGGTCACCGTAGTAGGAGTCGATAGCAACGTCTCTGTAAACGGAGAAGATGGTACCGAATGCCTTACGGAGGTTCTTGGAAGCATCGGATGCGGGATCGCCGCCGACGTTCATAACCTTAGCGCACATACCGATGTAACCGTAACCGAGGTTATCAACGGTGTTAACAGCGATCTTGTCGCCGTTGAGGTTACCGCCGTTAGCAGACTCGATGGCCTTGATAACTTCGGTAGAGAAGGAAGGATCGGTGATATCAACGGTTCCGGTAACAACGCCGTTGAGCTTATCGTCGTCGGCGGTGCACTGCTGGAAGTTGATGTAATGGGTCTTGGGAATGCCGCGATAGTAATACTTGTTAGCCTCGAAGTTAACTACACCGTTCTCAAACTTGATGAACTTGTAGGGGCCTGCGCCCATAGGCTGGGTGGTCTTCGCACGTACGGAAGCAAGGTTACCCTTTTCAAATCCGAACTTGTTCTCGTCGTAGTTGTAAAGAGCCTTGTCGCCGTAGTAGTGAAGAGGAGAAATAGCAACGCCGAGCTGATAAATAGCGGTAGCGTCGGTTTCGGTCATAACGACTCTCATGGAGTAGTCACCGGTCTTCTGGATACCCTTGATATTGGGGGCAGATTCACCGGTAGCAACACCTGCCATGTAATCATCACCGAGAGCGGCGATGGTGAGGCCGAGTCTGTCGGAGCCGGCGGTCTCAACTTCTTCTGCTTCTTCAACGGTGTCGTAAGCGTCTACGATAGCGTTCCAGAAGTCTTCGGCGGTAGCGTCTTCAGCGAGCTCGTAACCCCAGTTGGCAGCGCAAGCTGCAACGGAGTCATCGGGAGCGTTGTAACCGTTGGCGATGCAGTAGTCACAGATTTCCTGTGCGAATGCTGCGCCTGCCTTGGTGTTGTAGAAGTCCCAGAAGGCCTTCTGCTGTTCCTCGGTCCAGAGGTCGAAGTTGGTGTTCTCTTCGCCTGCTGCGAAGATAGCATCACCGCGGCGCTCCATGCCGGAACGGTACTCGGTCATACCTTCGATAGGCTGAGCAAACAGAGTGCTGGAGCCGTCGTAGGTCGGGTCGCAGAGAACGTACATCGAGAAGATGACGTCATCGATGGTGAGCTTCTCGCCGTCGGAGAACTTAATGTCGTCACGGAGCGTGAAGTCATAGTATACGGAACCGTCTTCGTTCTCGGTGATTACGAGATCTGCAGGTCCGTAGTAGGTATAGTCGGTGCCATTGTAAGGAATGGTTTCACCTTCGATACCCTTGAGGATGATAGCACCGGTACGGTCGGAGGTGAGGAGGCCGAGCTGAGTCATAGCCTGAACGTCCTGGTCGTATGCGGTCTCAGAGAAGAAGGGGGAGAACTTGCTGTTGAAGGGGCTGTAACCGACAACCAGAGGGGTGTCGTTCCATTCTTCAGGATCAGCAACTACTTCGGAAGTACCCGTAACGTCAGTGTTAGTCGGGTCGTCCGCCGGCTTCTCGGCACAGCCCGCAACGGCGCAAAGCACCATAATGAGAGCAAGAGCGAGAGCCAGAAGCTTAGTGAGATTTCTCATTTTGAATCTCTCCTTTAAATTATTATAATAACGGGAAAATTCCCGAAATTACCGTTTTTGAGCATTCAGCATTCAGCATTCAGCATTCAGAAGCTGTACTGTATGTCTGTAGGTAGAATTGCAAGTTCGCTCCAAAGCCTTCCCTTGATAGGGAAGGTGTCGTCGCGCTTGTGCGACGACGGATGAGTAGTTGATACCGGCAGACTTACGGACGTGTAGTAAATCTATACATTACTACTCATCCGTCATCCGTCACTTCGTTCGGATGCCACCTAACCCCTTTCGCCACGCGAAAGGAAATCAAGGGAAGGCTTTAGTGCAAGTCGTTAATTATGCAGACAGGCATAGCGTTTGCTTTAATTCCGAATTCCGCATTCCGAATTCTGCACTCTGCACTCTGCACTACTCTTTCTTCCAAACCGAGGTTTTTGCGGTTTTGCGGAGAAGGAGTGCGCATGCGCTTATCGCGGCAAGCACGGCGCACGAAAGTGCCGTCCATACAAATCCGTCCGTGCCGTTTATTATAAGGTAAACTATTTCGCACACGGCGGATATCGCGGCGCACACGACGGTTGCGACGGCGCGCGCGGGCAGTGCCTTTACGGTGGTTTCGTAAACGTAGTCGCGCAGCCTCTCGCCGTAGAACACGGCGCGGAGTGCCGCCCACACGGTGAGCGCGGCGGAAACGAGAGTTGCCGCAAAGTACGGAATTATAACGTAAAACCCGTTCATCATTCCCGGTGCGGGAATAAAGCCGCCGCCGACCCACAGCACGGCAATCGCCGCGGAGAGGGTAACGAGCAGGGCACGGAAGCGGGCATAGTCGCCCGAGAAGGCAAAGTGTGCGCCCATGAAGACGTACTTGCCGTCGTCTCCCGCCTTAAACGAGCTTACGGTTTTGCTTTTTCTTTTTGTGAAAATCACTTTACGTCGCTCAGGTCGAACTCTTCAAGACGGCGCTTTGCCTCGGCGCATACGCCGCGCAGGCACTCCTCGTCGAACGGAGAGTCGAGACCGGCATTTTTGAGGAGGTCGGTGAACGTACGGCTGCCGCCCTGCTTCGAGTACGCCATATAGTAGTCCCACGCCTCGGGCAGACTCTTCTGAATCTTTGCCCAGAATTCGAGAGAGACGGTCTGTGCGAGACAGTAATCTATATAATAGAAGGGAAGGCTGTAAATATGGTGCTGTCTCTGCCAGCCCTCGCCCTCGGAATAGAACGGAATCTCACCGTCGAGGCGGAGCCACGGCATATATACGCCGAGAAGACGCTTCCATGCTGCATGACGCTCTGCGGGAGTCATCTCGGGGTGCTCGTAAACCTCGTGCTGGAAGTGGTCGACCATCGTGCCGTACGGGATGAACGTGAGTGCACCGGAGAGGTGGCTGTACAGGAACTTCTTCGTATCGGCTCCGAAGAATTCCTCTGCCCACGGCTCTGCGAAGAACTCCATGGACATCGAGTGAACCTCGCAGCTTTCCATGCTCGGCCATACGGTCTCTACGGGGATACGGTCACGGTTGAGCCAGCCGGCGAACGCGTGTCCCGCCTCGTGAGTTACGACCTCGACGTCGTGCTGAGTACCGTTGAAGTTTGCAAAGATGAACGGTACGTCGTAATCGTAGATGG
>JAZUGD010000261.1:0-7571 GCA_045641025.1 Eubacteriales bacterium | reverse complement strand
AGTTTTGCTCCGCAAAACATTTTATTATGATAAGTATACCGAAATATTGTGTCAATGCACTTACGTCAAATACTTTTATATAAAAAGAAGAAAACCGTTTACGGTTTTCAACATAAACTCTGCACTCTGCACTCTGCACTCTGCACTTGTATATCCGTCCGCGTTGTGCTACAATAAAGAAAAACCGCCAGTGAAGGAGATTATTATGAAATTTCAGTTTCCGAAGTCCGACGCGCTGTGCGCGTGGGACATTTTTCCCAAGGTTTTCCGCACGGGTGAGACTGTCACCGTAAAGCTTCGTCCCATCGGCAACGGCTGGACGATTTCCGATGATATGAAGCTGACCGTCACGGTCTGCGCGCTTGACCAGGGTCTCCCGAAGGACTTCCCCGCGTCGGGAAGCTACCGCGATTTCGAGGCGCACGGTGACGGCGAGGGCAACCTCTCGTTCGAGTGCGATTTCCCGTCGGAGCAGGAATATTTCGTAGACCTCAAGAACACCGACGGCGGCCGTGTCGTCCGTCTTTCGGTTTATGCGGTTGACGCCGACCTTGCGGGACGCTACCCGTATATCGGCGACCTTCACGTTCACACGATAATGTCCGACGGACGGCAGATGCCCGAGACGGTATGCGCAAACTACCGCTCGCACGGCTACGACTTCATGTCGATAAACGACCACAGACGGTACTATCCGTCCCTGCACGCCATCCGCGCGCTTTCGGATATTGCGACGGGGCTCTGCGTCGTACCCGGCGAGGAGGTACATATGCCTCCCGTAAACGGCAAGACCTCCGACCCGCATATCGTAAACTTCGGCAGCACGTACAGCGTCAACGCAATGGTTGAGGAAATGGCGATATGGGAGAAGGGTAAGGACCCGTCCGTTCGCTCCCTTGACGGCAAGTGCCCCGACATATGGACGCGCGAGGAATACGAGGCGGAGATGACGCGTCTCATCGAGGCGGCGGACGATATCCCCGACGACCTCGACCGCACGCCGATAGTCGTTTCGATGTGGGCGCTCGACCAGATACGCCGCGGCGGCGGACTTGCGATTTTCCCGCACCCGAACTGGAGAGACGACGTATATCAGGTACCCGAGAAAATGACCGACTGGTTTGTCGAGCACAACGCGTTCGACGCATTCGAGGTGCTCGGCGGTGAGAACTACTTTGAGCAGAACGGCATACAGACCGTGCGCTACTACACCGACGCGGCACGCGGCTACAAATACCCGATAGTCGGCAGCACCGACACGCACAACTCCGAGAACAGCAACCGCAACGCACTCATCTGCTCTACCATTATCTTCTCACCGAAGAACGAAAGAGAGGCTCTCATCTCGTCGGTTAAGGACTTTTATTCGGTAGCGGTCGATACGATAAGCGAGGAGTTCCGTCTCGTGGGCGAGATGCGCTTTGTCCGTTACGGCTGTTTCCTGCTGAAGAACTACTTCCCCATCCACCACGAGGTATGCTACGAGGAGGGCAGACTCATGAAGGTCGCGCTCAATGGCACCGCCGAAGAGGCCGCGGACGCGAAGCGCGTGCTTGCGCTGACCGACGGCAGAGTTGACCGCCTTCTTTGCAAATATTTCGCATTCTGAAGTATAACGAAAAACGGGCACGGTTTAAACCGTGCCCGTTATTATTTTCTGCCTCCGGAATAAAGCCGTGTCCGCGTCACATAGGAACAAGAGGGTCAGTCTTGTATTTTTTCGCTTTCCGTATCTTGAAGCCGAAGGCCCGTGTGCGGGAAGTGGCCCCTCCCCGTACTTTTATTATATCACGGGATTTTGCCGTTTTACATTACAAAAATGTGCTATTATATTGCAAATATCACCGCGATGGTGTATATTTAAGTGGGAGGGATGAATATATGTATATTGACATGAACAAGCCCATAGAGTATATATTAAGCTCGTACAGACAGTTTCTTCCCGGAGAGCGGCATGTTTCCGGCGTGGCGAAGGACGACGTACTGATTCTCGTGTACGACGGAGTGTTCCGCTTCACCGACAACGGCGAGAAGGTTGAGCTTCGCCGCGGTGACTATTATTTCAAGGTTCACGGGCACACGTACGACGGTCCCGAGCCGTGCGACGAGCCGTATTTCTTCCATATTCACTGCCGGGCATCGCTCACGAACGACACGTGGCTGCCCGTCAGCGGCACGTTTGACCCGACGAGCATGAAATACGCCACCGACAAGCTCGACGAGTACGAAGCGACGGACGGCATGCTTGCCCTGAAGATGTGTATTGCCTACGGAATATTCACCTCGCTTTTCAACCACCGCAAAACCGGAACGACACCGATGGCAATAAGGCTTTACATAGTTGACCACTACACCGAAAAGCTGACACTCGAGGGGCTTGCCGACCGCTTCGGCTACAGCCGCAACCGTATCGTTTCGCTGTTCCGCGCCAACTACGGCATAACCCCGATAGATTACGCGATACGCCTGCGTCTCAGCCGTGCGAAGCATCTTATGAGGTTTACCCTTCTCCCGCTTGACGAGGTCGCCGGTCAGTGCGGCTTCTCCGATTACACGGTTTTTTACAAGCATTTCGTTAAGTTCAACGGCGTCTCCCCCGCCGAATGGCGGAAGAAAAACGCCAACGCATTCTCCTCTCTGGTCGAACAAGAGTAAAATGTGTGAAAATGAGGCTGATATTTACCCGTTTTTTATAAAAAATGACGGATATCTATTGCAAAGTATACTGCCTCTGTTGTATAATAATACGGTAGCGTTCCCAAAAAGGAACCATTGAACGAAAAAAATATATACTCACATACAAAGGAGTACCAAAATGGCTGAAATCAACACCAAATCCATCCGCAATATCTGCCTGCTCGGACACGGCGGAAGCGGTAAAACTTCTCTCGTGGAGGCAATGCTTTTCAGCGCGAAGGCAGTAGACCGTATGGGTAAAGTGACCGATCACAATACCGTATGCGACTACGACGCGGAGGAAATCCGCCGCGGATTCACCCTCAACGCATCCGTCGTTAACTTCATGTGGAACGACATCAAGGTTAACGTAATCGACACTCCCGGCTTCCTCGACTTCGAGGGAGACGTAAGAAGCGCACTCAGAGCAGCCGACTCCGCCGTTATCGTCGTTGACGCAAAGGCAGGTCTTGAGGTCGGTACCGAGCTCGCATGGGAAAACGCGACCGCTGCGGGCGTTCCCTGCGCATTCTTCATCAACAACTTCGACGATCCCGAGGCTGACTTCGGCAGAGTATTCGGCGAGCTTCACGACAAGTTCGGTACCGCCGTATGCCCCGTATTCGTTCCGAACAAGAACGGCGCATCCTTCAACCTCGTTGACCTCGTTGCAATGAAGGCTTACAACTTCGACGGCGGCAAGAGAACCGAGGTTCCGCTCGAGGGCGACCTCGCGGCAGCAGCCGACGAATACAAGGAAACCTTCCTTGAGGCCGTTGCATCCACCAAGGACGAGCTTATGGAAAAGTTCTTCGAGGGCGAAGAAATCACCTCCGAGGAAGCAGGACAGGCAATGCACGAGGGTATCGTATCCGGTGACATCGTTCCCGTATACTGCGGCTCCGCAGAAAAGCTCTGGGGCGTTCGCGCATTCCTCGACTCCGTAGCTGAATCCTTCCCGCGCTTCACCGCGAGAAAGGTTGAAAAGTCCGTTGACGGCGAAGATATCGAAATCAATCCCGACGGCGACACCGCGATCTTCGTATGGAAGACCATCTCCGACCAGTTCGGCAGACAGACCTTCTTCAAGGTCATGAACGGTACTCTCCGCGCAGGCGATACTCTCAACAACGCACGCGGCGGCAGCGAGAAATTCGGCCACTTCTACACCGCAAAGGGTAAGAAGCAGGACGAGGCAGAGACTCTCTGCACCGGTGATATCGGCGTAGCCTCCAAGCTCGGCGCAGTTCTTACGAACGACACCCTCAGCGTAGGCGGCAGCGTAGAATACAAGAAGGTAGAATTCGCAGAGTCCTTTATGTGCCGTGCAATCGAGGTTTCCGGCAAGGGCGATGAGGATAAGGTTACCTCCGGTATCGCAAAGCTCATCGAGGAAGACCCGACCTACCGTTACGAGAACGACTCCGAGACGAAGCAGATGCTTATCTACGGCTCCGGCGACATGCACCTCGACGTACTCGTTGCAAGACTTAAGGCAAGATACGGCGTGTCCATCACGCTTGCAGAGCCCAGACTCGCATACAGAGAGACCATCAAGAAGTCCGTATCCGTTGAAGGTAAGCATAAGAAGCAGTCCGGCGGTTGCGGTCAGTACGGCCACGTTAAGATCACCTTCGCTCCCGGCGAGGCTGAAGGTCTTACCTTCACTCAGAGCGTTGTCGGCGGTTCCGTACCGAAGGGCTACTACCCCGCAGTCGAGAAGGGACTTCTCGAGGCCATGCAGAAGGGTGTCCTCGCAGGTTACCCCGTAGTTAACCTCGCCGCTGACCTCTTCGACGATTCTTACCACCCCGTTGACTCCAACGAGATTTCCTTCAAGCTCGCCGCAAGACTTGCTTATAAGGAAGGTCTCCCGAAGGCGAACCCCGTTCTCCTCGAGCCTGTCGGAACTCTTAAGGTTACCGTTCCGGACGGCCTCGTAGGTGACGTTATCGGCGACCTCAACAAGCGCCGCGGTCAGGTTCTCGGCATGAATCCCGCAGAGGGCAAGAGCGGCTACACCGTAGTCGAGGCTTCCGCTCCGAAGGCAGAAATGGCTGATTACGTAATCTCTCTCCGCGCCATGTCTCAGGGTCGCGGCAGATTCACCTTCCGCGTAGAAAGATACGAGGAAGTTCCCGGCGCAATCGCTCAGAAGATTATCGCAAACGCCGAGAAGGACGAAGACTGATACAAACTCACAAACAAAACCGACGGTCAATGACCGTCGGTTTTTTGTTATAAAAAATGCGGAATTATGAATTCGGAATGCGGAATGATACGTACGACCCTAAGAACAATTTCCGGTTCGTATAATTCCGCATTCCTCATTCCGCATTCCGAATTAAACAAATGCTTTAAATCACAATTTCCTCAAGTCTGCGTTTCGGTACGAGGTGGAGGCCCGCGTCGTCGCGGTAATACGTGACGTCGCCGTCTTCCTTCGGGTCGCAGATTACGCAGGTTTCGGCGGGTACGCCGATTGCGATGAGGAGGCGCGGCACGAGGTTTTCGGGCACGCCTAATACCTCTTTCGTCTTCTCTCTGTCATACGAGCCTATCATGCAGCAGCCGTATCCCGCTTCTGCGGCGGCGAGGGTGAACGTCTGCGCCGCGATGCCTACGTCAATCGTACTGCTGTCGGTTATCTGCGACACGTTCGTGTCGTGGCATATGAGCACAAATCCCGTCGGGCATTTGCCGTCGGGCGGGAACTTCATGTTTTTGAGTGCGCCTGCCCACTTGGTGAGAGGCTGAACCTTTTTGCACTCCTCACCCGTTACAATGCGGTATTTGAGCGGCTGAAGATTCGCCGCGGACGCGGTAAGTCTCGCAACGTCGATAAGCGCGAGAATATCGTCCCGCGTCACGGGACGGCTCTCGTCAAACGTGCGTATCGTTCTGTTTGTCAGTACAAGCTCACTTAACATAATCAAGTTCCTTTCGATAATCAAATGCAGTTTTGCGGAGCAAAACTTCCTTTACTCTTCACTCTGCACTCTTAACTCTGCGCTCTTTTGTAATGCTCCGCATTACAAAAGCAGCTGCTTCACGGGTCTTATCGCAAGTCCCGCTTCAAACTGCTCCACTTTGCCTATGGCGAAAAATTCGCCGTCGTGGAAAAGCTTCACGAGAGTTCCCTCGGGGAAGCTCTTGTAAATTTTCTTAAGATAAATTTCCGTGCCGCTGTGCGCGAGCTTTGAGTAAAAGTCCTCGAGCACGACCGTCGGGAAATCGGGGAAAAGCTCTTCGGCGGGGAGTACAAGCGCCGCCTTCTCCTCGTCGCTCATCGAGTCAAGCTCCTCAATCGTATGCGCGTGCGCAAGAGTGAACGGTCCCGCCGCCGTGCGGCGCAGACTGCTCATCGCGGCTCCGCACCCGAGAGCGTTTCCGATGTCGGCGCAAAGCGTACGGATGTACGTGCCCTTCGAGCACTTCACGGTCATGCGGTACTCGTCGTCGGCGAGCTTTTCGCAGTCAATCGAAAAGATTTTCACGTCTCTTGCCTGACGCTCTACCGTGCCGCCCTCGCGCGCGATGTCAACGAGCTTGCGCCCGCCCACCTTTATCGCGCTGTACATCGGTGGCATCTGGGAGTAGTCTCCCACGAAAGACGCGACGGTATTCAGCACCGTCTTCTCGTCGGGGATGTTGTCCGAGCGCGTGAGCACCTCGCCCGTCACGTCCTCGGTGTCGGTGGTGATGCCGAGCTTCATCGTGGCGACGTACTCCTTATCCTCCGCAAGGAGGAAATCGGCGGTTTTGACCGCCCGCCCGAGCAGTACCGGAAGCACGCCCGTGGCAAGCGGGTCAAGCGTGCCCGTGTGCCCCACCTTTTTGGTGTTGAATACTCTCCGCAGAATCTGTATCACTCTGTACGAGGTGATTCCCTCGTGCTTGTCTATGACTATTATGCCGAACGGCTCTTTTTTTTCGCTCATTTTACCGTTCCTTTGGCAAACTGTTCGTTTATCGCCGCCTCGAGAATGCCGATAGCGGTCTCAACACTGTCCGCCGTGAGCGTGAGTCCCGCCGCGCGGACGTGTCCGCCGCCGCCGAAGCGTGCGGCTATTGCCGAAACGTCAAAGTCGCAGTTCGAGCGCAGGGATACTCTGTACTCTCCGTCCTTGTCACGCGACGGCTTTATGCTGACGCCCGCAACCGTGCCCTCGACCGAGCGGAGCAGGTCGGGCATTGCGCCGAGGTCTTCGTACGAGGTGACTCCCGCCGCCTCCATCTGCTCTTTCGTTACGTACGAGAGAATGACTCTGCCGTCGCAGACGTAGCGTGCGTTGTCGTATGTAAGCCTTCTTATCTTTATCTCGTCGCGTGAGATGCGGTCGAAAAGAAGCACCGCAACGTCGGATGCGGATATCTCATCAATCGGCGCGAGCACGCGTCCCTTTTCTTCGCCGTCGCCGCATTCGCGTATGCCGCAGAGACAAGCGGCTGCCGCCTCAAGCGTTTTCGCGGTGGTGTTCGAGTAGCGGAAGTTGCCGCTGTCGGACGCCATTGCGGTGTACAGTCTGCGGTACAGCACGGGCGATTTCTTTTTTATAAGTCCGTCCGCGTACATCGCATCGGCAAGAGTCAGTATTACCTCCGCCGCCGCGCAGGCGGTCGGGTCGAGCAGGTACGGCGAGTACACGGTACAGCTCGCGTGGTGGTCTACGGAAAGCGCGACCTTTTCGGCAAGGAAGCCGAGGTCGCCGAGCTGAGTCACGGACGCGGTATCAACGGCAGCGATAACGTCGTACTCCCTCTCCATGCCCTGCACGTAGGACGTGTCCGAACCGCCCGAAATAAAGCGAAGCCTTTCGGGAATGGGGTTCGGCGTTACGACCGTTCCCTCTCCGCCCGACAGACGGACGAGCTCCGCCATGCCGAACGACGAG
>JAZUGD010000260.1:0-3558 GCA_045641025.1 Eubacteriales bacterium | reverse complement strand
TGCTTTGCGGTTTCGCGGACAACGTCGAGAAACGTGCCTCTGCCCTCGTGGGATGCGACAATGTCGTAGAACACAAGCTCGTCTGCGCCCTGACGATTATACTCTGCGGCGCAGGCAACGGGATCTCCGACATCCTTTACCCCTTCAAAATTCACACCCTTGACTACCCTGCCGTTTCTTACGTCGAGACAGGGGATAATTCTTTTCGTTATCATCCGGCTGCCGTCACCGCCTCTCTCAGATCGATCGCGCCCGTATAATACGCCTTGCCGATGATTGCGCCGTACATCCCGGCTTCCTTCAGCTTGCGAACGTCTTCAAGCGACGACACACCGCCGGAGGCGATGAAGTCGATGTCGAACTCATCCATGAGCTCACGGTAAAGCGAGTGGCTTGCACCCGCCATCGCACCGTCCTTTGAAATATCGGTGCATATGACCGTACCGACGCCGACGGCGCTCATCTCGCGGCAGAACTCAAACGCGGTCACACCCGCGCTCTCCGTCCAGCCCTTGATGGCAACGTATCCGTCCTTCACGTCGATTCCCACGGCTATCTTTTCACCGTAAGCGGAAACCGCCTTTTCAACGAAGCCTTTTTCCGTCACCGCGGCAGTACCGAGAATCACGCGGTCAATGCCCGCGGAGAGGTATTTGTCGATAATCTCAAGGGAGCGTATGCCTCCGCCGATTTCACAGAACAGACCTCCGCGTTTCTTTATCGCGGCAACCGTCTCAAAATTCGGCGTCGTGCCGTACCGTGCACCCTCAAGGTCGACTATGTGCATGTGCGTCGCACCGCACGCGGCAAAATCCTCCGCAAATGCGGGCGGGTCGTCACCGTACACGGTGAGCTGAGCGTAGTCGCCCTTATAAAGCCGTACGGCTTTTCCTTCGTATAAATCTATTGCAGGGTAGAGTATCATAATTCCTCCGGAGTAAGCTCACAAAAAGCCTTGAGAATCGCAAGCCCGACGCTTCCGCTCTTTTCGGGATGAAACTGGCATCCGAACACGTTGCCGGACTGTACCGCGGCGGTCACGTTAATACCGTATTCCGCGTCGGCGATAACCGAGTCGCCGCAGTCGGCGGCATAATAAGAATGAACGAAATACACGTGCTCGCCGTCTTTTACGTATTTGAAAATCGGACTTTCTCTGCGCATTTTCAGCGCGTTCCAGCCTATGTGCGGTATTTTGAGAGACGCGGGAATTCTGCCCTCCATCGGTACGACGCTGCCGTGTATCAGAGCGAGTCCGTCGTGCTCGCCGTACTCGTAGCTTTTCTCAAACAGAAGCTGCATGCCGAGACATATTCCCATAAGGGGACGGCCCCGCTTTGCCTCGGTGACTATTACCTCACCGAGCCCGCTTTCACGGAGCTTGCGGGCGGCATCTTCAAACGCACCCACACCGGGAAGTATAATTTTATCGGCTGAACGGAGAACGTCCGGGTCGGAGGTGACGACGGCATCCTCACCGATAGCCGCAAATGACGAGCGGAGCGAGAAAAGATTTCCCACACCGTAGTCGGTAATCGCAATCATCAAAGAACTCCTTTAGTGGACGGTATCTCATCGGCGAACGCAGGGTCAATCGAGGCAGCCGCGGAGAGGGAACGGGCAACCGATTTGAAAGCACCCTCAATAACGTGGTGCGTGTTCTCACCGGCAAGCTCGCGGATGTGCAGGGTAATTCCCGCACAGCGGACAAACGCAAGCCAGAACTCCTTTATAAGCTCAGTGTCAAGGTCGCCGACCTTAGGAGCGTTCATCGTCAGGTCGTAGCCGAGATATGCGCGTCCCGAAATGTCAACGGCTGAGAGAATCAGCGCCTCGTCCATCGGGAGCGCAATATCGCCGTATCGCTTGATTCCTTTTTTGTTTCCGAGAGCATCGGCGAAGGCGGCGCCGAGAGCGATGCCCACGTCCTCGACGGTGTGGTGATAGTCCACGTACGTGTCGCCGGTGCACTTGACAGTGAGGTCAAAACGTCCGTGACGCGAGAACAGCGTCAGCATATGGTCGAGAAAACCGCATCCGGTTGCAATATCGGATTTACCCGTGCCGTCAAGCACGAGTTTCATGGAAATATCGGTTTCCGCGGTTTTTCTGTTAATTTCGGAGCATCTCATCGTGTTTGCCCTTTCTTATCCTATAATTGATTTTATCGTTTCGGTAAGTATCCGCATTTCCTCGTCGCTTCCGATTGTTATGCGGAGGAAATTATCAAGTCTTGCCTTTGTGAAATGACGTACGAGCACGCCTCTCTCCTTGAGAGCGGCGTAAAGCTCACCGCCCGGGATTTTGTCCGTCGCGGCGAATATGAAATTGGCGGAGGAGGGAAGCACCGTAAAGCCGAGAGTCTCAAGGGACGAAACCGTTGCTGCTCTCGTCACCTTGATTTTCGCGCAGTTCTGCTTGAAATATCCGTCGTCGCGGAGCGCGCCGATACCCGCCGCCATCGTAACGCGGTTTACGTTATACGGGTTGGTCGAATATCTTATCGTGTTTATATCGCGCATAAGTGACGCGCATCCCGCGCCGAAGCCGAGACGGCCGCCCGCAAGCGAGCGGGATTTCGAGAACGTCTGCGTTACGAGAAGATTGTCGTACTTGTGAATGAGCGGCAGTGCGCTCTCGCCGCCGAAATCGACGTACGCCTCGTCCACTACCACGATACGGTCGGGGGCGGACGCGACAATTCTTTCGATATCCGAAAGGGGAAGCGCAATTCCCGTAGGCGCGTTCGGGTTGGCGATGAACACCGTGCCTTTGGCATTGATGTAATCGTCAACGTTTACCGTGAAATCCTCGCGAAGAGGAATCTCCGTGTACGGGACTCCGTTAAGCTCGGCAAATACCGGGTAAAAGCCGTAAGTAATATCGGGGAATACCGCGGGGTGAGTCTCGTCACAGAACGCCATGAACGCGAAATTGAGGATTTCGTCGCTTCCGTTCGTGAAAACGATTTCGTCCTTGCCAACACCGAAATATTCCGCCGCCTCCGCGACAAGGTCACGGCATTCGGGGTCGGAATAAAGCTGAAGCGTCTGTGCCGCTTCAGCCGCCAGCTTTACCGCAAGCGGCGACGGGGGAAAGGGTGACTCGTTCGTGTTCAGCTTCACGTACTTCGTATCCTTCGGCTGCTCACCGGGGGTATACGGTACGAGGCTTTTATATTTACTGCTGAAAAATTTACTCATTTTCTATACGAATTACCGCGCTCTTTGCGTGAGCGGTAAGACCTTCTGCCTTTGCGAAATATTCAACGTCGCGGGCGACTCTGCCGAGTGCGTCGCGCGTGAAATACGTGAACTGCGTTTTCTTGACGAAATCGTCAACCGAAAGCGGGCTTGAAAACCGCGCCGTGCCGCTCGTCGGGAGCGTGTGGTTGGGACCCGCCATGTAGTCGCCGAGTGCTTCGGGACAGTTGCGGCCCATGAATACCGAGCCCGCGTTCTTTACCTTGTCAAGCAGGTCGAACGGAGCCTCAACGCAAAGCTCAAGGTGCTCGGGTGCTATGTCGTTCGCAATGTCTATAACCTTAACTATATCGTC
>JAZUGD010000259.1:0-2733 GCA_045641025.1 Eubacteriales bacterium | reverse complement strand
CGGTTACGGCTACGGCTACGGTTACGGCGAAAGCAAGTCGAAAAAGAAAAGCAAATCGTCGAGGTCAAAATCTCATTGATGAAAGCAAAAATCAAAGCGCTCAGCCCGGAGGAAGCGGCACGCGGAATACTCGGCGTGCTTGACTCGGGTGAGGCGTTTCCCCTGCGTGTAACGGGCTCAAGCATGGTGCCGTTCCTGCACGACGGGCGCGACACCGTATGGCTTCGCAAAACGGATTCTCCGCGCCGCGGGCAAATGCTCTTTTTCAGACGGCGCGACGGCTCGTTCATTCTTCACAGAATAAGAAGAATAAACTCCGACGGCTCGTACACGGTTAACGGCGACGCACAGACGTGGTGCGAAACGGTACCCCGTAACGCGGCACTTGCGGTTGCCGAAAGGATTACGCGCAAAAACGGAAAAACGGTAGATACCGACAGTCTTGCGATGAGATTCCTCGCCGCACTGTGGTACCCTACCCGTCCGCTTCGCCCGTATATTTTCAAGATGTGCGGACTATTTAAACGTAAATAAGAAATATCCCCCGCTTGGGGGATATTTTCGGGAGACAGCAATGAATCAGACGGACATTCTGCTTACAGAAGCGCTGAAGGCGTACTTCAGCGGTGAAAAGACGGACCCGGACTTCATCTCTGCAGAACACAGTTCCGCGGATGCGGTCGGGGCGCTTTTCCGCGCCGCCGAAGCGCAGCACGTCCTGCCTCTCGTATATACCGCCGTGTCCGGCTGCGACGCGGTACGCGCCGACCCCGGTTTTGCCTCCTGCAAGCGCAGCGTTATCGCCAAATCCGCTCTGCAGATGCAGAAGGAAGAAGAATTTCTCCGTCTTTACACCGCTTTGTGTGAAATGGGGCTCCGTCCGCTTGTGGTAAAAGGTACTCTCTGCCGCAGCACTTATCCCGACGGATACCTCCGCGCAAGCGCGGATGAGGATCTGCTCGTTTCGGACGGCGAATACGATGCCGTCACCGCGTATCTGACCGAGAACGGTTTTTCGGACGACGGTAACGGCGAGGGCTTCAGGCGCGGTGCGCTCTTCATCGAGGTACACAAAACGCTGTTCGAGTCCGGCGACGAAGCGTTCGAGCGGCTGAACGGACAGTTCTCGGACGTGCACGAATTCCCCGTAACGTACGCCCTGCCCTGCGGGACGGTATATTCGATGAGTGCGGAGAAGCACCTGCTTTTCCTCATTCTTCACGCGTACAAGCATTTCATTCACAGCGGCTTCGGTCTCCGTCAGGTGTGCGACGTCGGTCTGTGGGCGGATAAATATAAGGATGAAATTGATTTTTCAAGCCTGTACGCCGCGTGCGCCGACACTCATACGCTGAAGTTCGCCAAAGCGGTGTTTATGCTGGCAGAGGAGCTGACGGGACGCAACGTCGGACTCACGCCCGAATGGGACGCAGTTGTCACCGACCCTTCCCCTATGCTTGACGATATGCTCGAGGGAGGCGTGTTCGGGTCGAGCTCACTGTCAAGACTGCACTCCGCGGGAATCACCCTCGGCGCGGCAAAGGCGGGAAAGAAGCAAAGTAAGCTTCGCGTGCTGTTCCCTCCGAAGGAAAAACTCATCCGTTCCTACCCCGAGCTTGAAGCACATCCCGAACGGCTTCCTCTTGTGTGGATCAAAAGAATAGTAAAATACAGAAAAGAAACGAAAGAAAGAAGCGACTCCGATACCGCGGAGAGTCTGCGCATTGCAAGTAAGCGCACGAAGCTTCTGAAATACTACGACGTAATATGAAAAGAGACACCGTTTTCGGTGTCTCTTTTATGTTGACGCGAACGGGGATTTGTTTTATAATAAATGTAACAAAAAAACGGAGGCGCTTATGCATTATCCGAAAGATAAAACGAAAGAAATAATATTCCCGCTCGGCGGTATCGGCACGGGCTCGCTCGGCTTTTGCGGAAACGGTCAGTTACGCGATTTCGAGTTTTTCAACCGTCCCGCAAAGGGCACGGAGAACGGCTACACGCATCTTGCGCTCCGCATGAAAACCGAGTCGGGCGTTGATGCGATTCTTCTGAACGGCGACGTGACGAAGGACTATATGGGCGTGCACGGGCGTGCGGGATACCGCGGCTACGGCTTCGGCCCGTCGGAGGAGAGCATGGCGGGCTTCCGTCACTTCGATAGCTGGTCGTTCGACGGTGATTTCCCTACGGCGACGCTTCACCTCTCCGACAGCACCTTTCCCGCGTCTGCCGATATAACGGCGTGGAGCCCGATGATACCGAACGACGCGAAAAATTCGTCGATTCCCGCGGCGTTTTTCACCGTCCGCGTAAAGAACACGGGCGACTGCGACGCCGATATGACGGTCGCGTTCTCGTTCCGCAATCCTTTCGACGTGACCCGCAACACGGTGCTCCCGGGCGGAAACGGCGTTTTCCTCGAAAACGCGGGAGTCCCGAATACCGACCCGAACTATGCGGATTTCACGCTTACCGCTTCGGGCGGCGACGTTTTCGTAACGCCGTATTGGTACCGCGGTGCATGGATGGACGAGCTTGCGACGTTCTGGAGAGAGTTCACCTCTCCCGAGGGGCTCAAAAAGAGAGAATACGAAACCACACGCTGGAAGGACATGTGCACCGTTGCCGCCACCGCTCACGCGGCAGCCGGTGAGACGGTTGCGCTTAGCTTTATATTCACGTGGAACGTACCGAACTGCGCCTCTTACTGGAACCCGCTTAAAGGCG
>JAZUGD010000258.1:0-4179 GCA_045641025.1 Eubacteriales bacterium | reverse complement strand
ATGATGAATGAGGTTGAACAACCGTTTGATTGTTCGCTCATCTCTATCGGCAGAACGAAAAAGTCTCTCATCCTCGAGGGGCAAAGCCCCGAAGGATCTGTTCTGACTTGAATGATACTACTCGGATAACAGCAGGGTTTTCTCCGTTTTAAAGATCCTTCGCTTTGCTCAGGATGACACCGGAGTGAATGAAATTACAAAACGGATAAAAAACAAAAAGGAAGGCTGCTGCCTTCCTTCATGTTGGTGCGAGAAACGGGACTTGAACCCGTACGGTGTTAACCACACGCCCCTCAAACGTGCGCGTCTGCCTGTTCCGCCACTCTCGCATTGCGATCCGGTTTTCCTGACCGCGAAAAGGATTATAGCAGAAACGCGGGGCAATGTCAATAGGTTTTTAAAATAAATCCAAAAAATTCTTATACTTCGGTATGTTCGGACATATTTCAACAGCATAATTGATACACCCGTTATTGACTTTCGGGAACGATTCATTTATAATAATTAAGATAGTGCAAAAAGAAAGGCGGCGGTGTTACGGAGTACCGTATAGAATCTGCGTCCGTCTCCGAAACGGAAGCTGCGGGCGAGCGTATTGCACGCGACGTGAAAGCCTGCGGTGTGCGTTTTATAACGCTTGACGGAGACATGGGAGCGGGGAAGACCTCGCTTGTGCGCGGCATGGCGTCGTATCTTTCTCCGGGCAGCCGCGTAAAGAGCCCCACGTACACGATAGTCAACGAATATCTGCGCGGAGACGTTCCCGTATATCATTTTGATTTTTACCGCATATCGTCACCCGAAGAGCTTGACGGTATCGGCTTTGACGAATACGCAGACGGAGGAATCTGCATAGTCGAGTGGAGCTCGCTTGCCGCATCCGCGATTCCGGAGAGCGCCGCACACGTAACGATAGATAAAACGGGAGAAGGTACCCGCCTCATAACCGTAAGCATTCCGGAGGTGATATAATGCTTGTACTTGCAATAGACAGCACGGTCGATTCCTTGTCAGTATCTCTTGCGGATAACGGAACGCTTCTCGGCGAGACGTGCGTGACCTCCGGTAAAAACCACAGCGTGGCATTGCTTCCCGCGATTAACGGGCTTTTCGCGCATACGGGAAAGAGCCTCGACGACGTTGCTCTTATCGCAGTCTGTGCGGGACCGGGCTCGTATACCGGCGTGCGTATAGCTGCTGCAACCGCCAAAGGCCTTGCCTTCGGCAGAGACGTGCCCGTGGTGCCCGTGTCAACGCTTGAAACTCTCGCATCTCCGTTCGCTTATGAGAACGCGATAATCTGTCCCTTGATTGATGCCCGCCGCGGCAACTTCTATACGGCTTGCTTCAAAGCCGACGGAGCGTCCGTCACAAGACTGTGCGAAGACTGCGAATCAAGCGGAGACGACCTTGCCGGAAAGCTTTCGTCATACGGCGAGAGGGTAGTGCTCGTCGGTGACGGCGCCCGGAAGTTTGACGAAAAATATAACCTCCCGTGTACCTGTACACCGGGAACACGGTTTGATAAACCGTCAGCATATTACGCCGCCGTTCTTGCGGAAAGAACGCACTCGGATGCGGAGAACAAAGAGGAATTTACCGCCGCCGCTCTCAGACCGGTATATCTGAAAAAGACTCAGGCGGAAAGGGAACTCGAAGAAAGAGAAGGTAAGAAAAATGTATAAAGACAAAAAAATCGCAATAGCTTGTGACCACGGCGGATACGACCTCAAGCTCGAGGTTATGAAATTCCTCGACGGAGAGGGAGTCGACTGCGTCGACCTCGGTACTCACACCAAGGACAGCTGTGACTATCCCGATTACGCCGCTCTCGCATGCGGTAAGGTAACCTCCGGCGAATGCGCCGCCGCGATACTCATATGCGGTACCGGTATCGGTATGAGCATGGCTGCCAACAAAATAAAAGGCATACGCGCCGCATGCTGCTCCGACACCTTCAGCGCACGCTTCACGAGAATGCACAACGATGCAAACGTCCTCTGCTTCGGCGGCAGAGTCGTCGGTCCCGGACTTGCGTGCGATATGGTAAAGCTGTTCCTCGAAACCGAATTCGAGGAGGGTGGCCGCCACTCCGGCAGAATCGCGAAAATCAAAGCACTTGAGGAAACGAACTGAATGCAATATTGACTTGAACGTCAATTATTGATATAATTAACAAAACCACACAAGGAGAAAGAAAATGAAAAAACTTATTTCATTCACGCTTGTACTTACACTCCTCGCATCTCTGTTTGCAATATACGCCTCTGCCGCGGACCTCATATTCCACGATGAGTTCGAAGGCTTCAAGCCCGCTAACTGGTTTACCGATGCAGCCTCGTGCAGATATGAGTATGATAATGACAATCAGCTTATACAGGTATACTGCGGCAACGGTTATCCCCATCTTCAGTCGAAATACAATCTTTCGCGTGACCCCAAAAAATGGGACAAATTCTATGCACAGATGGATTTCCAGATCCGCGCTTTGGATAACCCCGACCTTGATGATAATTCCGAAACGATAAAAATCTGGTACCGTGATATGTTTGAGAGCGACATATCCGCTGCCGTATATCACCTTGCGGTTGATTTCGAGCACTGGACTGCGGAAATAACAAAGACTCTTGAAAACGTAGAATATTACGACGGGTCCGGTCTTAAATGTAAGACTACGGTTGATACGGTACTTGCCGGTCCTATCGATATCCCCGAGGAACTCCGCCCCGTAATCAACGAAGGTGAAAAATCCGACTGGTTCCCGATGGGTATCAGAGTAACCGAGGGCAAGCTTGACTTCTATTTCAACGGCAAGCTGCTGCTTTCCGCCGGCACCGACGAGAACGACGAGTTCGTACAGAGCATCGGCGGCTACAAGGTTTACATGAATTCCGTAGACCCCACCGTAGGCACGCAGAAGTCCCCGTTTATTACGATTGCCACCGGAAGCTGGCTCGCATGCGATAACTTCAAGGTTTACACTCCCGACTACGATCCCGAGGCAGGCATCTGCGGCGACGCTAATGAAGACGGCAAGGTCAACATTACCGACGTTACCACTCTTCTCAAGTATCTTGCCAAGTGGGAAGGCGTTACCGTCAACGAGACCCTGTCCGACGTTAACGTCGACGGTAAGGTTACCAACAGCGACGTTACCATGATTCTCAAGTATCTTGCAAACTGGGAAGGCATAGTTCTCGGAAAATAATAAATAAAAACGCCGACGAAAATCGGCGTTTTTGTTCTATTCAATTGACACACCGGAATAAATATGATAAAATCAAAAAAACGGAAATATCGTAACAATAAAGGAGAAACAAAATGAAAAAGATTCTCTCACTCATTCTTGCGGCGGTTATGCTGACGTCCGTGCTCTGCATCGGTGCAAATGCTGCAGACATTATTTTTTATGATGATTTCAACGGCTTCAAGACCCAGAACTGGATTACGGGTAATACCTGCGCTTTCAGATTCAACCGCGATCTTTTGGTGATAGAAGGCTACAATGATGCCGTAACTCTTCAGTCCAATTACGAGCTTTCCCGTAACCCCAAGATATGGGACGCCTTCTACGCGCAGATAGATGCTCAGATTCTTGCGTATGACGGCAACGAGGAAGTCGAAGAGAAGCAGGAGCAGGAAGTTATTGTCTGGATACGTGACGAATTCTCGACCGATTATCCCTCCTTCGTTTATACCGCGTCCGTTAATCTGAAGACGTGGGAAGTAAAGCTGACAAAATCCGGTTCGTTCGATTACTACGATGAGTCTCATCTTAAAGTTACCGAAAGCATCGACAAAATTCTCGCGGAAACAACCATCCCCGAGGACATCCGCCCTGTTATCAATAAGGAAACCAAGTCCGACTGGTTCAATCTCGGTATCAGAGTAAACGTCGGCAAGATTGAATTCTACTTCAACAACACCTTCATCTGCGGTTCCGAGTACGACCCCGAGGATGAATATCTCACGGATACACACGGCAGAATAGTCACCCTGAACTCCGTCGACCCCACCGTCGGCACCTCCAAGACCCCGTTCCTCTTCTGGAACATCGGCAGTTGGATATACCTCGATAATTTTACGGTTTACACTCCCGACTTCGATCCTACCGTTAAGGGAATCTGCGGCGATGCTAACGAAGACGGCAAGGTCAACATTACCGACGTTACCACTCTT
>JAZUGD010000257.1:0-9210 GCA_045641025.1 Eubacteriales bacterium | reverse complement strand
CCGCTGACGTTCATCGTCACGTAGGAATAGAACGCTCCGTCGGTCTTGCGCATCTTCTTCTGAGTCTTTACGGCGGCAGTGTCGTCCTCGTCCTTGTACTTGGTTTTAAGCATACGGAAGACGTTCTTGCCGGTGACGGTATTGTCCGTGCCGTCGGCAATCACCACGAGCGCGCCCGCGTCGGATGTGCTGACGTCCGCGGAGTGCTCGTCACGGTCCTCCCACGTGTTATCGCATTCGTAGAGGCTGCCGAAAATCACGCCCGGCGCGACGTCGCAGGTGATATCCGCTCCGTTCAGAATAAGCTCGACACGTGCTTCGGGATCGGTGAACGTGTCGTCCCCGTCGCCGAGGTCAATGCGGATCTGACCGTGCCATTCGCCCGAAATTTCATATTTTCCCGCTTTCGTGATATGGAGCACGCGGTTCTGCGCCGCTTCTTCTTCGGTGTGCATCATATCGGTCGGAACGGCAGCGGTAAGCGCGGGAAGAGTTGCGAATATATACTCATCGTTCACGCCGTCGGTATAATAGTAAGCCCACTCGGCCTCGCCGTCGTACATAACCTTGCGGAAGTCCTCGGCGGGAAGCGACGGGTAATAATAAAGCTCGCTGTCGATATATGCCGCCGCATCGGTTTCGGGCTTTTCGCCCGTATAGTATTCGGCAGGTGCATTCTTCACCTCGTCGTGGGCGACGCTCGGGTCGCAGTGCCACGTGTAGTCGAATTCTTCAACTGCCGTGCCGTCAAGGGTCGCGGTATGCTCCGAGAGCACTATGGAGTGTACGTCCGTAACGTCCTCCACGCCTGCCGATGTTTCCGCCGTTTCCATAGATGCTGCGGTAACGTCCGGCTGAGGTTCGGGAGTCTCTGCGGGAGTACAGGATGCAAGCATCGCCGCGCAGACAAGCAGAGACGCGACAGAGTAAATAAGTTTTTTCATGGTCTTTCTCCTTTGATGTGATGCCCTATTTTACCGCGTGAAGCTGTTCCCCGTTTGGGTTCTGTGTGAAGATTTGCCGAAGATACCTTGAACATTGACGCAAAAAACGCACGATTAAGATATAGGCAAATCGGAATTTGACGGGACAATGCAGAATTCGGTTTGTCGGACAGAAAACACCCGCCGAGAGAAAACGGATTCTTCATCGGCGGGTTTTGATTTGTCAAAAACATCCTTAAGGGATTACGCTTTTCAATTTACGTTTTTACGTTTTACGAGCCGAAGTACAAAATTCAGAAGCATTTCCGCCGCGAAAAATACAGCGACGTTCACAAAAGGCATAACAAACGGTGCTATCTCTTCCGGCAGTACGTAGAACGGGTCACGAACGACAAAGAACCAGTTAAAAAAGTGGGAGTATTCTCCCGCCGTTCCGTTATAAACGTAATTGCCGAGAAGCGCCCAGGCAGTCATACAGACAATCACGCCCAAATCACGGAAACAGCGTTTTGATTCTTTCCCGTCGTTATCATATACAAGTGCAAGGAATCCGTATACGGTCATTACGGAGTGGAACAGCAGAGTCTGTATTACCCGATAAGAAAGAGGATGAACCGCGTGCCACATCACGCCCGCGGGATATATCAGATAAACAAGGTTTGAAATAAAGCCGAGCTTCACAAACGACGTCCGGTACTTTTCGAGAAATTTTATCCTGTAACTCAAAAAGCACGCCACGCACATCGCCGTGCAGGCATGAAACGGCAATTTTTCGATATCAATCTCGCCGTACGCAAGAGGCATAATGAAGAAATCGGCAATATACAGTCCGAAAGCGAGGTCAATGAATATTTTTGTAATACGCTGTCCGGCGTGACATCCTTTGTTCTTCAGCAAAAGCAAAACAGCAGTTACTGCAATAACCGTAAGGGCAATATACAGAAAATGCCATCCGCCGAATAAAGTAAATATCTCGCCGCCCTTTTTGTCCATTAAAAGATTATGCAGAAAATCAAACACGACTCCACCGCCTTTCCGGATACAGTATAGCATATCCGTTACTTTTTAACAAGCAAAACACGTACTGTCGGAAAACCGATGTCTTGTTTACCGCACAAAAAATGTTCTCCCGTTTTTGATGCGTGTGCCCCTAAGAGCACAAAAACGCACGCTTTCGCGTGAGTTTTGATTTACTCCGCGCTCTTTACTCTCTTTGTGAGTCTGAAAAGGTAATAGACGAACAGTGCGGCGGCAAAGGCAAGTCCTGTCGGATAAGCGACCGACGGAGACAGACGGAAGCCCTCCTCCGACATAAGAATATACGTCATGCAGACTGCGGACATAAACGTCGCCGGGAGCGCGGTCAGGAGCGAGCCGTACCTGTATTTCCCGCATTTCATAAGATAAGCCGTGGCCGTCCAGAGCGATATCGCCGCAAGCGTCTGGTTGCTCCACGAGAAATACCTCCACAGAACGTCGAAATCGAGCTGTGTGAGAACCGCTCCCGCAAAAAGCAGAGGAAGCGTTATTTTCAGGCGGTCTACGAGCTTTTTCTGGTCGATCCCGAACCACTCCGCCAGAATGAGGCGCGCGCTTCTGAACGCGGTATCGCCCGACGTTATCGGGCAGGCGACGACACCTATCAGGGCAAGTATGCCGCCGATTTTCCCGAGCATTCCGAATGAGATTTCATACACGGTACCCGACTGTCCGAGGGTGTTGAGCGCCGCATCAAGCCCGCCGGTCGTACCGTAGAATGCTACGCCTGCGGCAGCCCACACGAGGGCAATGACCGCCTCGGTCACCATTGCACCGCAGAACACGCGCCGTCCGTTTTTCTCGGAGGTAATGCACTTCGCCACCATGGGTGACTGCGTCGCGTGAAAGCCGGACACCGCACCGCAGGCAACCGTCACGAACATATACGGCCATACCGGCTCGTGTGACGGGCTGAGGTTTTCAAACGTTATTTCCGGCACGGTATATTTCCCCGAAAAAGCAATTGCGGCGAATATGCCGCCCGCCATGACAAGCAGAACAACGCCGAATACGGGATACAGCCTTCCTATCAGCTTATCTATCGGAAGAAGAGTTGCAAGGATATAGTAAAGCAGAATTACGACGACCCAGAACGTGACGTTCAGAAAATCGGGAGTAAGCTCTGCAAGCAGTGCCGCGGGGCTCGTCACGAAAACCGTTCCGACAAGCAGAAGAAGCACGACCGAGAAAACGCGCATTATCCATTTTACCGCTTTGCCGAGATACATACCCGAAAGCTCGGCAATGGACTTTCCCTCGCTGCGGCATGAAATCATACCCGTCATATAGTCGTGGACCGCTCCGCCGAGAATCGAACCGAATACTATCCAAAGGAACACGACAGGCCCGAATCTTGCGCCCATAAGCGCGCCGAATATCGGTCCCGTTCCCGCAATATTGAGAAGCTGAACCAGAAACGCCTTCCACGTTTTCATGGGTACGCAGTCGACGCCGTCGTTTATCGCGACCGCGGGTGTTTCCCTTCCGTCGGGAGAGAAAATCTTTTCCGTGATTCGGCTGTAGAAAACGTAGCCGAGAATAAGCACGGCGAATGATGTAAGCAGTGAAATCATTTGATGATTACTCCCCAGAGAAAAGTTTATTTGATGCTCTCGTACGCCTTGATTTTTCGCGTGAGATAACAACGGAAGGATTTGCGTAGTTTTCTATCCGCCGTTTTTATGATTATAGCATATATTCGCGGAAAAAGAAAGCGGAAGGGCGGTTTTTGTATACGCTCCGCCGGAGCGTACGCAAGTATTGCGCTGCCAAAGAAAAAGGACACCCACGGTGTCCTTTTTTATTATATAACGTACGTATAATAACCTATTAATATCAGCCCTTGAAATTGTAACCGCAATCGTGGCAATAGTATATACGTTTATTTCCGGAGAACCATTTTCTGCATTTCCAAACGTAGCCCTTGCCCATGCATTTTTTGATAATTGCCATCCACCAGTCAAGTAAAATGAATACCATAAATCCGATTATCCATTTAATAATTACCCAGAAAATATACCAAATCCCGAAAAAAACAAACCAAAAACAACCGTGTTTGCTTCTTTCATTGGAAAGCTGTACATGATCGCTTCCGCATTTAGGACACTTTTTATTAACTGCCATACTCATCCCTCTATTTACTTAAGAACTTTATCCTATTTTATACTACTTTGTCCTATTTGTCAATATTATATCCTATTTTTGAGTATAATTTCTTTAAAGAGGTGAAATTATGAAACCGTTAAAAGAGAAAATCAGCATTACCATAGATAACGATATACTCGAAAAAATTAAAATCGAAGCAGATAATGATGATCGTTCACTTTCGCAATATATTAACCTCATACTAAAGGATCATCTGAAAAACAAGGAATCCGACAAATAAAGAATTACCGCCGATAATTAAATGTCGGCGGTTATCTTTTTATCTGTATTTGTGTCAGAACATTATAAAACCATCAAGTGCACGAGTTTCTCTGTGGATTATAGTTGTTCCTTCGTCACTGACGAAGGTGCCACGACTGTTGCGGTGCCATTTTCATTTGGTTGTTCCGATCCGAAAAGATGCGTTGGTGTTTTTTGCCTTATGCATTCGTCTTTCGGGTGTTTTGCGGATTCGGACTATTCTAACGGTCTTTTATTCTTTGTTTTTTCGGCAAACAGTTCTTTTATCATACTCGGCAGATGAACAGCCGTAACCGAAAGAATTCCGATTGTCACGAGCGCCGAAAAATAAGCCGGCCAGCCGTGATTTAAATTAAGTATCGGTAATCCTTCAACCGGAGGCTCCCTCAGGAAGCAGTAATTCACCCCGTATATTGATAAAGCACTGTTCACATATAACAATACCATAATGACCACACCGAGATAAATAAGATCCCGCAAGTATTCTCTGACACCGAGCTTCACCTGCCCGGTCAGCACGTGATGGAGTGCATACCAGAATAACGCGATATGGTATATAAAGTATTGATACGTAATGATTTCCGAAAAGCTTACGCCCTCTGTCGGAATAAGCACCGCAAAGACCGGCGCCACCAACCCGATCACGGTCACGGCTGTCTTCAGATGTTCCTTTTTTTCTCCGTCCTTCGATATGACGATACAGAACATTGCGAATATCACGATAGAACATAAATGAAGGGGAATATCATGCGGATCTAAAACGAATCCTCCGAACGATGACGGAATGATATTAACAAAATCTTTTACGATTTCACTTGCGCAGCAGATGATAAAGAAAATTATTGACGCTTTGTCCGACGGTAATTTCGCCTTTACCGAGAAGGTCGCGGCAATCGCAACCGCCGCGGCGGAGATGACGAGTATGAGAATATGATTTACAGAAAACATCCTTCCGCCCTCCTTAATCCGAACTGATATCGCTGTACTCGAATTTCTTTATTTTTTGCACTGCGATTTTGCACATAACAAATGACAACACAAAAGCAAACAGTATTCCGACAGCGCAAGCCGCAGCATTAATTTCATTATAAAAATGCGTGGCATTATTATTAAACGAATCCAGTGACATTCTTCCGTTGACGATACCGATAATTGTCCCGATAACGATGCCGATTACCGAAAGAATCAACGTGTCGATATAAAAATACCTTTCAATGTATTTCCTGTCATATCCGTTAATCATCAAAGTGATCATTTCACGTTTCTTTTCACGGACGAACATTGTATAGAGATTCAGAAGGATAAATACCGCAAGCAATACAGACAGAATCAAATAGACGACAGCCACCGCCCGTGCAATCCCCAGAAATCCGTCGAACAGATCTTTTTGAGTCTGATAATAATCACCGACGGACGTAATCCCGCTTATATTGCCAATGTCGGCTTTGAATTCTTCAAAATTGCATTTGTCCGTATTTATCAAAAATATATTCGGTTCGTATTTCCTGCCCGCGAATTCATTCTCAAAGGTTGATTTTGTCATAACTAACTGATAATTCATCAAATAGTAATTATAGATTCCTTCGATTTCAAAATCATGCGGCATACCGAGCGCATCGGTAAATCTTAGGGTATCCCCTTCCTTTGCATTATTGTTTTCCGCATAACCGACATTCACCCAAATTCCGTTTTTCGCAGTATTTTCGGAATTATCCTTGACGTTTCTTAAGCGGACATAATCGTAAAAATCCGGGTCATCAACCACATAGACGGTTGTGATGATATTTTCACCGTTTTCAAGCGTTGTCACACCGAAGGTATAAAGTGATTCCGTATATGAATATCCTTTGTTTTTCAGCACGGCCTCAATATCATCTTTGCTGTCGCTTTGTTCAAACAGAATCGTTTTATCATAATTCGTGATATCCCGAAAGTTAAGCTTGAACGATTTATCCAGATTCAAATACATCGTAAGAGCACTGATCACAAGAGAGGTACTTCCGATTACGCCGATTATTGTCGCAAATACCCTTCTCTTGTTTTCAAAACAGCCTTTGATTGAGGATTTCGTAAACGTTGAAATATTCCTGATTATCGGTAAATTTTCACTCCAATGATACGTTTTTTTATTCTCCGTTTCCTCCCCGGACAGCAATACGTATGCTTTTTGGGAAGAAATGCGATAACAGGCAATGCACACCGTGGCAAAAACCGGAACAAGTATCATTATCAGCAAAACCGCAACGTCTCCGATATCATAATACGGAATAATATCTCCGAATAAAAACGATTGCTTTGTTGAACTGACGGTGACCGGCTCTATTCCGAAATAACCTGTGAAAACGCCTACCGCGATTCCTATGATTGCGGCGAGCTCCGAATATATGACGAACGGCAGAAGTATTTTTGAAGTTGAAAACCCCTGAGCTTTCTTCATTCCGATAAGCACAGACCGGTTATGAATGAGTCGGGAAAGCGTCGAATAGCAAACCAGTAAAGAAATGATGATAAACAAGGAGACCAGGGAATACTGCATTTTATCAAACGTGTCTCTGACGCATTTCAATCCGTACAGGCTGGCATTATGGTTTCTCTCCGTGACAACGTACAGCTTATCCGCAGTCTCTTCATCCGTTCCCAAATATTTACTTGCCGCCGAATTGATCAGTTCTTTGATTTTGACTGTTAATTCAGCGGATTTTTCTTTATATTCATCGGATAAGGTAAGTATACCGCTCAATTCATCCGTCTTTATGTAAAACCCGAAATACCGGTTAAAAACTTCTTTATTGAATGAATCATCCGATAAATACAGGATTGTATTTACGTTTGCATAGGAGGCAAAGGAAAAACCGTTTGTGTCCTCGTATTTTCCCATATACTCCGCCGTATCAATGATGGCCGTCACCGTTACGTCTTTCTCAAGCAAGCCGACCGGATTGACGTATTGGTTGGTCGATAAGGATAATCTGTCACCGATTTTTATCCCTTTCTGAGCGGCAAAATGGGAATCTATTGCAGCTTCTCCCGCCTTTTCGGGCAATTTTCCTTCCACCCGAAGAGGATTGTTGATCTCTTCTGTCAGAGAAATCACTTTTGCCTGGTACGGTTCACCGTTAAAGGTGAAAAACCGATACGTCTCATGAAAGATCTCAAGCTCGTCAATACAGTCGGACTGTTTCAGTTCTTCAATGATTTCGTCGGTAAATCCGATTTCGGACTGAACCTTGAAGTGATACATATTTCCGTCATGATATTCTTTTTCCAGAGACTGAGACAGCGAATTGATCGTCCAATGGATTCCGGCGTATAACGCGGAAGCACAGGCAACAAACAGGACTATCGCAAGAAAAGAAACAAACGTGTGTTTTATCGTTTGAAATAATTCTATCCACCCTGTTTTTTTCATTATTACCACTCTAATTCCTTCGCTTTAATCGGATTCGGATTTTCTATCGTTTCATACACCGTTCCGTTGCGCAGTCTTATCACTCTGTTTGCCATTTTCGTGATATTTTCATTATGCGTGACAATTACCAACGTCGTTCCCTGACTGACAACCTGTTCAAATACTTCCAATACTTCTTTACTTGTCTGCAGATCCAATGCCGCCGTCGGTTCATCCGCAAGAATCAAAACCGGTTCCTTAATCAATGCACGTGCTATGGAAACCCTTTGCTGCTGACCCCCGGACAGTTGAGACGGGTATGAATTTACTTTTTCTCCCATTCCGACCAGTTTGAGAAGCTCTTCCGAATCGGAATTCTTTTTTGTCAATTCAGCTATGATATCCAGGTTCTGTTTCGCCGTCAGATTCGGCATGAGATTGTACGCCTGAAATATATAACCGATATTGTCGCGTCTGTGAATCGTTAATTCTTTTTCGGACAAACGGGTAATTTCTTTATCGTTAAACAGAATAGAACCGGAATCGGCGTTTACAAGTCCGCCGATGATATTTAAAATGGTGGACTTTCCCGATCCCGACTCTCCCAGAATACAGAGAAATTCACCTTTATATACTTCCATATTAAGCCCTTTCAAAACCGGTGTTTCTATCTGACCGGCATGAAACGTTTTGTACAGATCCTTAACAGAAATCAAGACGTCTTTACGCATAATCCTTTTTCTCCTTTTTTACCGTTCTCGTTCGAATCAGGAAACAGAGCAAGCAACCCGTCACCGTCGGCCTGCATAACTAAGTGCCGTGTCACGGCTTATGCCCGAATATGACATAATCCCGTACACAGAATAATAACTATCTTCCGAATCACTCTTTTCTGCTGATACATCCGATTATATTATACCGACAAAAAAGCCCTATTGTCAAGTAACGTAAGCTATGGCAGGATCAATATACTGTAACGCCTCTCTTTTCCCGGACACGATTATTCGACAAAGATTTTCCGCAAGAAACGAGAAAAAGGACACCCACGGAAATGATAGCCGTGCCGTCGGAGCGGACACAGGCAGCGCAACTGTTGCGGTACCCGAAATTTTTCGCTCGTCGCGGGAGGTTCTAAGCTTAGGTGGCGCCTCCAAAGAAAAAGGACACCCACGGTGTCCTTTTTCTTTGTGGCGTCGCTACCTATTGGTTCGGATTTCGCCCAAATAGCCGTTTTTTAGCAAAAAATCAACTTAATATTGTAAGAAAACCGATTCATTAGGTAGTGATGACTTTTTTGAACAATTCATGTGTCAATACCTATTGATTCGTTTTTCCCTTTTCCGACACTACCTATTTGTTTGCCACGCGCGCCAGAAAATACATAACTGCTCCGGAAGCAATAATTACAAGAATATCCACCGGTGCAAGCACGAT
>JAZUGD010000256.1:0-5158 GCA_045641025.1 Eubacteriales bacterium | reverse complement strand
ACTGCAAAGAAAAGTGTTGAAAGCGCAATTACTCCCACGCAGCCCCAGCAGTAAAAGGAATGAAGCAGACTCATGGAAGACGCTTTATAGTCCGAAGGCATAAGGTCAACTATCGGGCTCACTAAAAGTTCAATAAAGCCCGAACCGATTGAAGAAAACGTAATCGATATAAGCAGTGCCGCAAAGGAATTCTCTGCAATTCGCGGCAGAAAAGCAAGCATTATAAGCCCCGCAGTCGCACAGCAGAAGCCGATAACAGCAGACCTTCTGAAACCGATTCTTACAACAAGCCGACCGCCTACGTAGTCGATGAAAATCTGCACGACGAACATCACGAGTACGAGTGTACCTATCTGTGTGTTCGTGACTCCGAAGCTCTTTTCGAATATTACGTAAAGCAGCGGAGGAAGATTACAGACGAGCGCCTGACATATGTAACTGAGATAACAGGTATGAAGAGTATTTTTGTACGTTAATTTGTTCATTTGGGTCAGTAAACCTGAGATACTTTGATTATGGTTGCATCCGGCACGTATGCCGCAAGTATTTTATCGTATGAATAGCCGAAATCAGCAAGGTCCTTGACACCGTACTGGCTGAGTCCGACACCGTGACCCCATCCTTTTCCCACGAATATGAAATTCGAGGAATTTGATGCGGTTGCGGTTTTTGTCTGATACGAGGTCTCGTAGCCGGAAATTACGGAATCTCCGCCCCCTCCGTTGTAATTATCCGCCGTTATAACGTAAACGTTCTGTCCCGCTTGTGTATTTCCCGAACCGGAAGCAACCGAGGGGCCCGAGGGAATCTGAGCTGTAACCGTGCCGCCCGACGTTATAACGTTTACGGACGACGTATTACAGAGGCTGTATTTTGACACGGACGCACTCGGTTTTACGGACGATACGGAATACTTAACACTTCCCTTTCCGACAACGAAGTTAGCGCTCGAAAGATATGCTCCGAGTGCAAGTCTTACCGAGTCGGTTTTATCTATCGTTACCGAATTGCCGGAGGTATCGGTCAGCTTGAGAGAACGCACGTACGTGGAGTTTTCAGCAAGCTTTGTAATTTCGATTTTTGAAATTGAGCCGGTAAGCGACGTGTAACCTTTTCCGCGAAGGTAGGTACAAAGTTCCGAAGGCGATACCTCAACCGTCCAGAAACCGCGGTTTACGTCAGCATATCTTTCCCACGGAGTGTTCATTCCCTTGAGATAAGGCGCACCCGTACCGCCCCAGCAGTCATATGCACTTGTAGTACAACCGCCGGTGCTTGAAGAATAGTAGAGTGCTACCGCGTTTCCGTTATATGCAATCACGTTCCCTCGTGTTTCAGCTACCGCCTGCTTTACGAGGTCGGTAACGCTGCCCGCTCCTCTGTAAACTTGACAGTTTGTTGAACTGCAGAGATCGAAGCCTTCTGAAGCATGATTGCGTTTGTTGGCTATTGCAAAAGAACGTGCCGCAATACAAAAGGCTTTTTGCGCTTCAAGCGGCCATGAGCTTGAAATCTCGTACGGAAGAACTCCCTCGAGATACGTTTCAAGTTCTATCATATTCATAACGGCAACCGATGAGGAAACACGTTTATACATAAACGTTCCTTCATACACGTAGTCGTCGTCGGTTTTAAGATAAACCTCACCGCTTCCCGCAGGCTTAAGACCGAGATAATAGGTACCCGACGGCTCGAAGTCGAAAAGCGGAACACCGCCCTCGGATACCACGGTGAGCGCAGACGCCGAAGGATTTGACGCGGTACAAGTACCGCCCGTTATTGCTTTAACGGCGTTAACGGCGTTCTGTGCAGCCGAGAGAGAGGTAAACGAGCCTACACGCAGCTTGAGCTTTCCGCCCGTAAATGCAGGAACGGCTGTGTAGCCCTTGGCTTTCAGTGCGGGAGCAAAAGAGTTCACAGCCGCCTGAAGCTTGTCTGCGCTTGCATATTCGGTTGATACCTCGACACGGTATCCGCCTACGGTGCCGCTTGAGGACGGAACGTATCCGATGGCACTTTTGGCAAGATTGGTCTGAGGCGCAACGATAACGGTTTTATCGGTAAAGCCGTACAACACGGAAGAGTCTCTGCTTCCGTCGGAATTCTGTTTCAGGACGTTATATCCGGTTGTACTTACCGTTCGGAAGCATCCCGTAACACCGTCACCGTAGCGTATGCCGATACTCATAATCGGATTGTCCGTTGCTGCAGACGAAGTCGCAGCGGCTGCAATCATGAAGAATATCGTATACGAAGCCGCACCGAGTACCATAAGAATTACAAGGATGAGACATAATATTCTTACGGCACGCTTTGATGCGGGTTCTTTTCTTGATTTATCAGGCAATTTCGTAACCGCCCTTCACGAGGAGAGTAACCTTTGTCACCGCATTAATACCGCGTCCGTCGCCGTTTTCGGGAATCAAAAGCTTATGATTTACGGGTATTTCCTGTCCCTCGTAAAGAATGATTCCGTCCGTACAGTCGATGATGCCGTTTTCCGGGTCGGAACAGCGAACAGTTCCGTTTCCGTCGGTTATTACTATTTCGCAGTCGGCATCCGCAACGAGCTTTTTGCCGGGCTCAAGCGTAACCGCGGTATATCCGTTCGTAAGCGTATCTACCTGTTTCTGAAGTGCGTCTACGGATTCGCCGTATTCCGATGCAACACGCTCGTATACCTTGTCTTCGATACCTTTGACGGCTTCATTAACTGCTTTTTCCGCATCTGCTTTTACGTTTTCGGAAAGCGAGTTTACTTTTTGCTCTATTGCGGCATTAAGGTCGTCTTTTACGTCTTTTTCCACTGCGGGCTTAAATATATCGGTGAGATAAGAAAGCGAAACGAGAGGGTCTTTGGTGCTGTCATACGCGGCATACACGGTAACTACCGATGCAAGAGCCACTGCAAGAAGTATCGCCGTTATCTTTGCAGTTTTACTTTTTTTCATGTTTGCTTCCTTTCGATTATTTATTCGAGTCCGAGCTGTCCGCCGTCGCCGGGAATAACGATTGCTCCCGCGGCGGGTATTTTGATTTTTCTGCATTTTGAAATATTGCCGGCTGCCGCTATATCGTCACCGGAAAGTGCGGAAGTGACGGTCTGTCCCTTCTTGAGACTGATAAGCTGGACGCCTGCCGCAGATCTCGTTGCCTTTTTGGGAATGAGTGACGACTTTATGAGAATACCCTTGCTGTCGTTTGTAAGAAGCAGAATTTCAATCGGTGCGTTATCGCTTTCGACGAATGCGGCGACTATCGGAGACGCACCGCTGTACGCGCCCTTAAGCTTATATCTCGTGGCGGCGGTAACGTAAGAATCAAGAGGCACGCGAACACCCTTACCGTTTTCGAAAATGAACACGGCGTTCTCACCCGGTTTGATTTCTTTATATGCGTGAAGCATGATAATCTTCTCGCCGTCGGCACAACCGAGCTTTGCGGGCAGATAATCGCCGAGAGACGACGACTTCATGCATTCAAATGCGGATACCTTTGATTTGAAGCACTGACAGTTATCCGAGAATGCCATGATTTCTGCAACGTTTTCCGTATCGTAAAGGTTTCTGACAGAGTCGCCTTCCTTGAAGCGCTGTTCTCCCTCTCTGCGGGCGGACGCCATATTGAGTTTTTTGAAATAACCTTCTCTTGTGAGAATTATGCGGCACTCGTAGTTCTCTTCTTCCTCCTCGACGTCGGCTTCAACAACGTCGGCGGCATCGAGAAGAAGCGTTTTTCTCGGAATCGCGTATTTCTTTTTGATTTCCTGAAGCTGTGTGATTATAAGTGCCTTCTGCTTAAGCTCGTCCCCGAGGATGTCTTCCATCTCGGCGATTTCCTTCTGCAGAGATTCTATTTCCTTGATTTTGTTTATTATATACTCACGGTTGAGGTGGCGGAGTTTGATTTCCGCAATGTACTCCGCCTGAACCCGGTCGATTCTGAAGCCTTCCATGAGTCTCGGTACTACGTCGGCTTCCTTTTCGGTCTCTCTTATAATCTTTATTGCTTTGTCGATGTCAAGAAGAATCTTGCCGAGACCCTTGAGAAGATGAAGCTTTTCTTTCTTCTTGCCGAGGTCAAACGCAAGCTCGCGGCGTACGCAGCCGAGACGGAAACGAATCCACTCGCTCAGTATGTCTACAACACCGAGTTGTCTCGGAGTTCCGTCTATCAGCACGTTGAAGTTGCATGCGAAATCGTCCTGAAGCGGGGTGGTTCTGTAAAGCTTTGCCATAAGCGCGTCGGGATCGACACCGCCGCGAAGGTCTATGGTAAGCTTGAATCCGGAAAGGTCGATTTCGTCACGGAAGTCGGTAATTTCCTTGAGTTTGCCTTCTTTAACGAGGTCGGTGACCTTCTTCATTATCGCCTCGATTGAGGTGGAATACGGAATCTGAAGAATATCAATGCAGTTATTTGCTTTATCGTAGGAATACTTTGCACGCAGAGTTACGCTTCCCTTACCCGTTTTATAGATTTCAAGCAGCTTTTCTCTGTCGTAAAGGAGATATCCGCCGCCGGAGAAATCGGGTGCTTTTATAATCTCAAGCATTCTTTCCGCCGTGGTGTTGGGATGACGCAGTAGCTGAATCGCTCCGTCGCATACCTCGCCGAGGTTGAACGAGCAGATATTTGATGCAAGTCCTACGGCGATACCGAGGTTGGGAGAGACGAGTATGTTCGGGAAGGACGTAGGAAGAAGCGTCGGCTCGGTGAGCTGATTGTCATAGTTCGGCACCATATCGACGGCATCTTTGTCAATACCGCGGAATATCTCGTTTGAGAACGTGTCGAGCTTTACCTCGGTATATCTTGACGCGGCGTAAGCCATGTCGCGGCTGTACTGCTTACCGAAGCTTCCCTTCGAGTCGATAAACGGATGCAGAAGCGTCTCGTTGCCTCTGGTGAGTCTTACCATTGTTTCATAAATGGACGAGTCACCGTGAGGATTGAGCTTCATCGTCGTACCGACGACGTTGGTGCTCTTCGTTCTTGCACCGGTAAGGAGTCCCATTTTATACATGGTATAAAGGAGCTTTCTGTGTGATGGCTTGAAGCCGTCAATTTCGGGAATTGCACGGGACAGAATAACGCTCATTGCGTAGGGCATAAAGTTGGTTTCAAGCATATCCGTAATGTTTTGCGGAGTTACTAT
>JAZUGD010000255.1:0-2566 GCA_045641025.1 Eubacteriales bacterium | reverse complement strand
GAATATATTGAAGGCGAAGAACTTGATCTCACCGGTATAGAAATCACGGCATATTTTAACAACGGAACCAGTGAAGTGATAGATGAGTATTCAATTTTCGGTTACGACTCAACACCGGGAGAAAAGAAGGTAGTAATTTGTTATCAAAATAAAGAAACGGTAATTTTCGTAAATGTTTCACCGAAGTCGATGACCGGAATAACAATAGATAGTATCCCGAGTAAAACAGTCTACATCGAAGATGAAGAATTTGACGATTCCGGTATTATTGTGAGCGCACAGTACAACAACGGTACAAAAGAAACAATAAACGATTATATAGTCAGCGGTTATGATTCTGTACCGGGAGTTAAAACGATTGTGGTGTCTTACAACGGATTTTCGACGGTATACTATGTTGAAGTAGTGGAAAAATCCGTTATCTCGATTGAACTGACCAAACAACCCGATAAAACTGAATATATTGAAGGCGAAGAACTTGATATGACCGGTGCGGAATTAACGGTATACTATGATAACGGTACTTATGAAAAAGTTACCGATTACTTAGTAGCAGGTTTCAAATCGAAGCCGGGTGAGTATAGTGTTTTAATTCAATATGCAAACAAAACGGTTTCATTCAAGGTGGAAGTAAAACAAAAATCGCTAACGGATATTGCTGTTCAGTCTTACAAGAAAGACTATTATGTGGGTGATATATTCGACAGTTTAAGTCTCAATGTATCGGCATATTACGACAACGGCACATCCGAGCGTGTCAATAATGATGAATTGATAATTTCATACGAACCTTTTGATAGTGTAGGTGAGCAGAATATTGTTGTTACTTATAACAATATATCAAAAATCGTAACCGTTAATGTTGAGGAAAAACATATTATCAATTACGGTGATGTTAATGATGACGGTAAAATCAATTTAACAGACGTTACGACACTTCTGAAGTATATAGCAGGGTGGGGCGTTTCAATCAATGCCGAAGCGTCGGAAGTGAATTGCGACGGAAAAATCAATATTGCCGATGTTACGGCAATACTGAAATATTTAGCAAACTGGGGAGTGGTTCTCGGTGCTGAACAAAAATAAAAACGGAGAACTGAAAATGGTGACTGCAAAAGTTGAAGTAAAGCATAGCGCAGAAGAGAAAATGGACAGCGGGTGGAAATTGTGCTTTCAGCATTGTATTTACAACTACGATAACGGTACAAAACAAGAAGGATATCGTTTTATTTGGAAGCGAAGCGACGGTACCCTTCAAGCAGCAAGAGGTCAGGCTCGATTGCCTTCTATTGCAATTATGCTGAAATTGACAAGTGTTGCGATGGCAGAGGGTTGGGGTAACTACAACGAAGACTGTCATGCTGTTGATTGTGACTGACAAAATCAGAATAAAAGACACCGCGTGCGGTGTCTTTTTTCTTCATATTTGTTTACACAAACGGCTTTTCGTGGTAAAATATAATCAGTAAAATAGGGGAAAAGGGTTTTCACATGGATATATCGCAGAA
Organism: Eubacteriales bacterium; assembly: GCA_045641025.1. Lineage (GTDB taxonomy): Bacteria > Bacillota > Clostridia > Oscillospirales > CAG-272 > UMGS1312. The sequence continues at coordinate 1,058 of JAZUGD010000255.1, read as the reverse complement.
AATACTCGACGTGACCGCCGAAGCCGAACGCTCACTTGCGGACACGTTTGCGAAAATTGACGGAATATCGTACGAATGTACGCGCCGCGTGCTCGACGCGTTCAAGGCGGAGAGAGTCTCCGAGGCGATGTTCGCGGGCTCGACGGGCTACGGCTACGGCGACGCGGGACGCGATGCCGCAGACAGAATCTGCGCACGCATTTTCGGCGCGGAGTCGGCGTTCATCCGCCCGTCGATACTCAGCGGAACTCACGCCATAACGGTAGGTCTTTTCGGGCTTCTCCGTCCCGGAGACGTGATGCTTTCCGTTACGGGAGCGCCGTACGACACCCTGCACGACGTTATCGGCATGAAAGGAAAGAACGGCTCGGGCTCTCTCGCCGATTTCGGCGTTGAGTACCGTCAGGTCGACATGACGAAGGACAGCCGCGTTGATATTCCCGCCGTGCTTGAAGCGGTAAAGAATATTGGTGAGAAGCTCCGCGTGGTATTTCTTCAGCGCTCGAAGGGCTACGTTTTCCGCCGCACTCTCAGCGCCGAAGAGATCGGCGAGGTCGCACGTGCGGTAAAGGCGGTACGTCCCGACGTATTCGTGGTCGTTGACAACTGCTACGGTGAATTTACCGAAACGGTCGAGCCCTGCGCACTCGGTGCGGATATGATGATAGGCTCTCTTATCAAGAACGCGGGCGGCGGCATGGCTGACATAGGCGGCTACATCGCGGGTACGCCCCGTGCCGTCGAGCTTGCGGGCAACCGTCTCGTATGCCCCGGAGTCGGGCTTGAGATAGGCGCGTCGCTCGGTCAGAACAGAAACATCCTCAAGGGGCTCTTCTACGCCCCGCACACCACCGCGCAGGCACTCAAGGTGGCGCATCTCGCGGCGTACGTATTCGATTCCCTCGGCTATCCCGTATTCCCCGCCGCGGGAGAGACGAGATACGATATAATACAGACCGTAACCCTCGGCACACCCGAGAAAATGATACGCTTCTGCCGCGGCATACAGTACGCAAGTCCGATAGACTCCTACGTTTCTCCCGAGCCGTGGGATATGC